>NZ_BBMP01000006.1 GCF_000755245.1 Halococcus sediminicola
GGGTGGTTAGGCGGTTCGGTTGCACGAACCGCTCGTCCCCTACGGGGGCTATTCACTCGCGGCCTGCTGGAGGGCGTCGTACTGGTCTTTGATTTCCGAGGCACACGACGAACAGCAGACCTCGTAGGTACGGTCGCCGAGAGCGACGGATTCGTCGCTGCCCTCGACGGACTTCCCACAGACGACGCACTCGATGGCGAGGGTTTCCTCGTCGAGTCGCGGCTCCCACGTGCGGTCGCTGACCAGCCGCACGCGGTACTCCCTGACCCGTTCGTCGCCGAGCGTCTCCGAGAGCAGTTCCTCGACGTCGCGCTCGTTGGCGTGGGCGACGAACACGACTGCCGCATCGACCGTCCGGATGACGTGTTCGACGGCCGGCGCGTCGGTGAGATCCTCCACAACCGTTGCCTCGCTGCCCGGTTGGACCGCGAGGTCGACCAGCACCGTGGGACCCTCGACCAGCCGCGACCGGTCGACGTCGAGGGTGAACCGCTCGATGACGCCCACCTCGGTGAGGCGCTCGACGCGCTCGGAGACCGTCGGCGGTGATCGGCCGACTTCCTCCGCGATGTCGCGATACGAACGCCGTGCGTCGTCCATCAGCAGTTCCAGGATCCGATAGTCCACGTCGTCGATACCGGTCATAGTAGACGAAGGCGACAGCCCGTCAAACCCCTTTCCCCGTCGGTCGAAAGGCCACTCGAACCGTTCGTGATGTCATTCACACACCGATTTTCGATTTTCGAGCGCGCTGGGCCGGTCTTTTGATCTCGTTTCGTGGTTCCCCCCGGCGGTTCGTGTTTCGATAGCCGAGATCTGGGCGACTGCTGGTCGAAGGTCGTTACCCGGAACGGCAAAAAACGAGCCACCCATCGATATGAGTGCAATGGCAGTCCAACAGATCGGTCTGAGCGACGAGATGGAAGCGTGCGTGGATAGCTGTACCGAGGCCGCCCAGGTCTGTGAGTGGTGTGCCGACGAGTGTGCGGACCACGGCGAGGATATGGCCGAGTGCATTCGGCTCTGTCGGGACGTCGCCGACCTCGCGTCGCTGTGTGCACGCCTGTGTGTCCGTGATTCGGCGTTCAACTCGCAGATCGCCGAGGCTTGCGCCGACGCCTGCGAGGCGTGCGCCGAGGAGTGCGAACAGCACGACCACGACCACTGTCAGGCCTGCGCCGAAATCCTGCCTCAGTGTGCCGAGAGCTGCCGGGCGATGGCCTGAATCGGTCGAACGAGCCCTCTTTTTCAGAGCACAGCGGTTCCGTCGAGAACTCGCTGCATGGCTCGCTCGGCGAGCAGCGTCGTCGATCCGCTGCCGCAGGTACAGCCGCTGAGGAGCGTCACCGTTCCGGCGGCCGCCACGCCGAACGCCACGGCAACCGGGAGACTCCACCACCGGCCGGTCAGGCCGACGGCGACGCCCGCGAGACCGAGTACGACACTACCGACCGTGAGATACAGCCGCTCCATCCCGACGCCGAGATAGCCGATCACGAACAGTCGATCCGCGCCGGCCACAGCCAGCGCGATCGAGCCGAGCGCCGGTTCCAGCGCGACGACCGGCCCGTGCGTGCCGAGCCACACGAACAGCCCGCCGGCCGCGAGCGCACCGGCAGTCACCGCCAGCACGGCCACGCCGAACGCCGTTCCCGAGACCCGTCCGCCGAAGTGCGACCGGGCGGATGCCATACCGATCGAAACGGCTCGTCGGCCTTCTATCCGTCGGCCGCTGGCCGCCGGTAGTCACGCCTCGCACAGCTGTTCGGCGAGCATCGGCACGAACGTCCCGATGTCGGTGACCATGCCGACCGCCTGTGCGCTCCCGCGGTCGAGCAGTTGGGTCACGGTGGCGGGGTTGATGTCGACACAGACGACCCGCGTCGAGGAGGGCAGGCAGTTGCCGACCGCGACCGAGTGGAGGAGGGTGGAGAACATCAGCACCATGTCCGCCTCGTGGGCCTGCTCGCGGATGGCGTCCTGCGCCTCGACAGAGTCGGTGATGGTGTCGGGGAGGGGCCCGTCGTCGCGGATCGACCCCGCGAGCACGAACGGGCGGTCGTTGGACACGCACTCGTACATCACACCCGATTCCACGAGTCCCGCCTCGACCGATTCCTCGATGCCGCCGGCGCGGATGATCTCGCTGATGGTGTAGATGTGGTGTTTGTGGCCCTTGCGTGGGTGGTCGAGCGTCTCGGTGTTCATCCCGAGGGATGTGCCATACAGATCGCGTTCGAGGTCGTGGACCGCGAAGCCGTTGCCCGCCGACAGCATGTCGATGTACCCCTCTCGGACCAGTTCGGCGAGCGATTCGCGCGCGCCGGAGTGGACGAGCGCCGGGCCACAGACGGCGAGGACCGACCCGCCCTCGCGTTTGGTCTCGGCGATGGCGTCGGCGATCTTCGTGATGGTCGACTCGGATGGTCGCTCGGAGGAGACGCCGCCCTGCATGAAGCCGAACGCTCCCTCACGATTTCTGGGGCGTTCGGGCGGACGAACCCGAATCCCGGTCTCGCCGGTCACGACCAGTTCACCCTCCTCGATGGCGTTGAGTACCTTCGTGTACGCCCGTGGCTCGTCGTCTTCGCCTTCTTCAACCACCACGGCACAGTCCATCTCGATGCGCTCGACGGGCACCCACTCGCCGTCGTAGCGGATGTCGGTAGGGTGGTTCGTCGTCGAGTAGAACTCCGGTGGAACGACCTGGTCGTCGGGTGCGGGTTCGAGCGTCGCGTCCACAGGGTGGGAAGGGGTCGCGCCGTTCTGGTGGAGTTCGTGAACGATGGATCGGAGTTCGCCCTCGGTGTCGGCCAGGACGGTGAGGCGGGCGTACGATTCCTCGACCTCGCTCCGGCCGATCCGGAACTCCTCGACCTCGAAGGACCCCCCCAGATCCATGATGGCACCGAAACAGGCCTGCATCATCCCCGAGTCGATGATGTGCCCCGAGAGTTCGACCTCGCGCGAGACGGTCATACTCGGGGATGTCGTGGGGTGAATAAGTCCGTTGTGGGTTCAGGCGTCGGTGGAGGATTCGACGACCCAATCGTGGCCGCTTCGTTCGGCGAGACGGCGATAGAGCGCGCGCAAGCCCTTCGGAGTGGTCTCTGGCAAGACGTGGAACTCGATGTTCCCATTTCGAACAGACACCCGGAAGACGTCGCCGGTCTCGGTGTCGTGGACGAGATACAGCGCCATCGGCAGGTCGAACCAGTCGCCGTAGGTGTAGCTCTCGCCGTCGAGCACACTTCTGAGAAGTTCGTCCAGCGCGGGGTCACCGAGGTCGCTCGTGGGCGACAGCGAAAAGACGGTGGTTCCCTCGTATTCGAGGCCCGCATGGCGCGAGTAGCGCCGTTCCGGATGGTGAGGAATGGCGAACGAGGGCTCGTCCGTCATGGCTATGCCGAATACGGCGCTCCGATGTTTATACCTACGGGCGCTCTCGATCAGTCGAACTCGACCGGACAGCCGTTGATCTCGCCGCCGCGCATGCCGCGTGCGAGCCAGAACACCGACAGGACGAGCGCGACGAGCGCGAGCGCCGCGAATTCGAGTCCCTCGAACGGAAGGACGGTGAGCGAGGCCGTCACCCCAAAGAGCGAGAGCACGCCCGCGAGCACCGCCGAGCCACAGGCCGCACAGCCAGCGCCGACGGTACCCAGAAGGACGCCCGCGGCGCTCGTGGTTCCCTGTGCGGCCGACAGCGCGTGCTCGCGGAGGTGATAGACGACCATCGCGGCGTTGATTCCGATGAGCAGCGCAGTCACGACGAGCAGCACCCCCTGAAGCGCGCCGTAGTTCGTCCCGAGGAAGGGGTACTGTTCGGCGAGAATCACGAACCGACTACCGAGCGGGAGCGCATCCGAGAGGAGAAAGCCGGCGAGCGGGAGGTTCTGTGAGAGCACGAACAGGGTGAGACCGACGAGCGAGGCGACGAGCGCGAGGATCGTGTACAGCGGAATGGTGACGACCAGCCTCACCGTGCGGGCCATCAGTCGCCAGTCGCGGGCGCGCGTCGGCAGGCGAATCGAGCGCGAGCGGGTGCTCATTTTCCTCCCAGCGCCTGTGCGAACACCTGATAGCTCTGTGCGCCGCGGATCTCGGTCAGGAACTGTCCCTCGCGGAAGAGATAGAACGTCGGTGTGCTCACGACGCCAGCGGCGTCGCCGGCGTCGGCGTCGCGCTGGAAGGCCGTATCGAACTTCTTCGCCTCGGCGTCCGCGACGACCGCGGCGGCGTCCACTTCTGTCTCGGCTGCGAGGAACTGTCGGGTGCGGTCGAGGACGTTCTCGTCCGTGAACTCGTCCTGGGTGGCGAAGTAGTGGTGTTCGAGCGCCCAGAACGGTTGCTCGCCGCGGGTGAAGGTCGCTTCGAGCGCCTGCATCGCGGGCTTGCCCCATTCGAAGGCGTGTGGGAAGTTCCGATAGACGAAACTCGCCTTGCCGGGGTCGATGAGCTTCGATTCGAGTTCCGGGAACGTGTTCTCGTTGAAGCGTCGGCAGTTGTGACAGGAGGGGTCCTCGAAGGCGATGATCGTCGCGCCGGCCGTTCCGGGTTGCGGGCCGCGAAACGGCTGGCCGGCGAGGGCCGTGGCTGCGGGATGGTCGAGGTTCGAAACAGCCGTCCCCGTGGCCGCCCGTGACTCGCTCGATTCGTTTCGAGTGGTCGAATCGGCATCGGTCGTCGAACCTTGTCGGTTCGATCCGCCCGCATCACCCGTTTCGCTGGCCGCTCCATCCGAGTTGCCGGCCGAACCCGAGCTTCCGCTTCCGAGACAGCCGGCGAACGCACCGGCCGCCACGGCGCTTGCGAGAAAGGCCCGTCGTCGTAGTTTCATGTGCCTACCCAAGGTCTCAGCGGGCATAGCCATCGCCCGAACATGCACGGTCCGCGCACGAGCGTCGGCCGTCCTGGGACGTGAATGGGATGGTGGATTGGAACGGCCGACGGCGTTATTCCGATCGCACCCTTCTTCGGGCCATGTGTGGACGATACACCCTCTTCACGCCGCCGGCCGAGATCGAGGAGCGCTTCGGCGCGACCTTCGAGCAATCGCCGAAGCCGCGATACAACGCCGCACCCCGACAGTCCCTTCCCGTCATCACGAACGACGCACCCGAGACCATCGACGCGTTCGAATGGGGTCTGATTCCCGGCTGGGCCGACAGCGCGAGCGGGAATCGTCCCATCAACGCCCGTGCCGAGACCGTCGCCGAGAAGCGCAGTTTCCGCGACGCCTACGAGAACCGGCGCTGTCTCGTGCTCGCCGACGGGTTCTACGAGTGGACCAGTACGAACGACGGAAAGCAGCCCTATCGCGTGACGCTCGACAGTCGGGAGCCGTTCGCGCTGGCCGGCCTGTGGGAGCGCTGGCAGCCACCCGAAAAACAAACCGGACTGACGGAGTTCGGCGATGGCGAACCCGACCGCGAGGCGGAGGTCGTCGAGACGTTCACCATCATCACGACCGAGCCGAATCGGGTGGTGGGTGAACTCCACGACAGGATGGCGGTCGTTCTCTCCGCCGAGGACGAACGGCGCTGGCTCGCGGATGGCGGTGCGGACCTGCTCCAGCCGTACCCCGACAACGAGATGACGGCCTACCCGGTCTCGACGGCGGTGAACAACCCCTCGAACGACTCGCCGGAACTCGTCGAGGAGGTCGATGCGGCTGTTTGAGGTCGATTTGCAGGCGATTTGGAGAGCGGCTCAAGCGACGACCAGCCACGACTGCGGTAGCGGTGCGGTCCTCGGTGTCTCAGCGAACAGAGTCGTTCGAAACGGCGAAGCCGTTTCGTGATGACGAAAGACGCTTTGCGTCTTTCGAACCATGAGCCGAGGCTCAGGAGAGCGACGCTCTCCTGGTGGATGAAGGGCGAGCGCGACCACCGGAGCACGCTTCGCGCGCTCCGAGCACCCGTTCACCTGTGGTTCACGGGAACGCCGGGAGCGCGAGGGCTTCGACGGTGCTGTGCAATCGCGGGATGGTGCTGGGTGGTTTGCGGAGAGCGGCAGCATCCGCGCGAACGGATTGAGCGCGGTTCGCCGTGAACGAGCGCCGCAGGCGCGAGTGAGCGGGAGTTTTTAGCGTAGCTTTTTGCAAGCGGGGGGTCGCCGCAGGCGACCCTCCGCAGTAAAAGGTCCTATTTGAAGAGGTCCTCGTGGCGCTCGGCGAGATCGGTGTAGGCTCCCGAGGAGTGGGCCTCAAAGATCGCCTCGGGGTCGAGCGTCGTCTCGGAAAGCGGCGTGACGGTTGCGGGGACGCCGCGGACGAACGATTCCGGTGGAATGTCGTAGCCTTCCGGGACGGTCGTACCGCTCGCGACGACGCTGCCGGCCCCCACAGTGACGTCGGAGTTGACCGTCGCGTTGAAGCCCACGAGCGCGCCGTCGCCGACGGTGGCGTCGTTGAGTACCGCGCCGTGACCGATCATCACCCGCTCGCCGACCTCCGAGGCGTGGAGGACGGCGTTGTCGCCGACGTGCGAGTGGGCACCGATCGAGACTGGGGCGACATCTCCACGAAGCACGACGCCCGGCCAGACGCTGGCGTGCGCCTCGACGGTGACGCTTCCGACGAGCGTCGCGCCGTGACTCACCGAGGCGTCGGCATCGACGTCCGGTGTCGTTCCCTCGAAGGCGTACTGGTTGCCCGCCATACAGGATGCACGCAGTCCTCGGATATACATCTATGGGGGCTGCTGACGGGACAACGCAAGCGATATGCCCGCCCCGCCGGGCGAGTGAGCCATGCAACTGGCGCGCATTCGTACGCCCGACGGCATCGTCACCGGCGAACACAGAGATGGCATCGTCCATACCGACCACGGGACACATCGACTCGCCGACGGCGATATCGAACTGCTCGCACCGTGTGCGCCGTCGGCGTGCTACTGTGTGGGCCGCAACTTCGCGGCGACGCTCGAACAGATGGACTACGAGCGCCCCGAGCGCCCGGATTTCTTTATCAAGCCACCCGTCTCGGTGCTGCCGCCCGGCCGCGAGATCAGGTATCCGAGTTTCACCGAGGAGTTCACCTACGCGGGCGAACTCGCGGCCGTCATCGACGACTCCTGTACCGACCTCGCACCCGAGGAAGTGTCCGATGCCGTACGCGGCTACACGATACTGAACGACCTCGACGCGCTCGATCAGGACGGTCGCACGGCCAGAAAGGCCTTCGACGGCTCCGCACCGCTCGGTCCGTGGCTAGAGACCGACCTCGACCCCCGCGGCATCGACATGAAAACCGAAATCAACGGCGAGGTCCGTCAGGAAGCGAACACCGACCGGATGCTGTTCGGTCCGCACGACGTGATCTCGTTTCTCTCCGAACGGTTCACGTTCCAGCCCGGCGACGTGATTTCGTTTGGGAGTCCGGCCAACCCAGGACTCATCGAGCCGGGCGACGACATCGAGATCACCTACGAAGGTGTCGGCACGCTCAGGAACTCCGTGGTCGACTGAGTGGGTCAGTCCGGCTTGCCGATGCGATAGCGCGTCTCGATCGGATAGCGCTCGTGGCGATAGAGGAGGACGTGAACCGCGAGCGCCACGGTCAGCAGGCCGAAGTTCCAGAGCGGCGAGTCGTAGTAGATGACGTCGATGATGATCGGTTGGTCGTAGAGCGGCCAGAGCGGCGACAGCGGCGCGGCGATGTCGGGCGCGGAGAGGAGGTCGGCGAAGATATGACTGAGGCCGCCGGTGAGGAAGCCAGCGGTGGCGAAGACGAACACCGTCTCTGCGGTGATGGTCTCGCTGTGTATCCAACGATTGGCGTTGAACCGCTCGGTGAGCACGCGGGCGGCAATGGCTCCGGCGAGAACGCTCACGACCGCGACGAACAGGATCGTGTGGGTGATGCCGTGGTGCTCTACCGGGAGGATGGTCTTGAGCACGAGGTCGGTATCGGGTAACATCGCCGTCACAAGCGAGAAGCCGGCGAAGGCGAGCGCGCCGCGGCGGCCCCAGAGCATCCACGCGGGCGCGGCGAACAACAATGCCATCGCCAGATGCCCGCTCACGTCGACCATTTCGAAATCGGTCGACGCGCTCGGGCATACGTCTTTGGCTTTCAGAGGTCGGGCGAGCGCTCAGAGACGCTCGACGTCGGCGGTGCGCTCGCTGTCGACGTTGCCGGTGTTTTCCGTCCCGGCGGGTTCGAACAGTAGCACTTCGGTCTCGCCGTCGGCGACGGGTCTGTGCTCGACGCCGCGCGGAACGACGACGAACTCGCCCGGGTCGAGGGCGACGGTTTCCTCGTCGAGTTCGATGTCGAGGTGCCCGTTGAGCACCAAAAACAGCTCGTCGGCGTCGTCGTGACGGTGCCGGACGAACTCTCCCTCCAGTTTGGCGAGTTTGACGTGCTGACCGTTCAACTCACCGACGAGCTTCGGCGACCACTGCTCGTCGAACTGGGCGAACGCTTCGGCAAGACTGACTTTCCCGTGGTTCATCGTGGAAGCGTGTTTGGCCTCGGTACTCATACAAGGCCGGGTCAGTACTAGATATAAAAACGCTGATAGCTATACAATAGTTATGAGCGTAGGAGGTACAGGCAAATGACCGATAGCGGCAGGTACGCCACACTGCCAGAGGATACAGCGGTAGTCAAACTATACCCACCAGAGAAAACCGCGCAGGAATGGATGGATGAGGCCGATTACAACGGCTCAAGTCGCTCACGCTACCTTCAGAATCTGATACTGGAGGCACGCGCATACCGCTCTGAAGGACTACTCAAAGACGAAGGCGACCAACAACGAATACAGGAACTCGAAGAAAAAGTCGAACAGCTGGAACGACGACTAGAAGAGAAACAATCTGAGTCAGCCGGTGCGATCAGCTTCGATCCAGCAACGCTGAAACAGGACGTTCTCACCGACAACTACCAGAGCCTCGAAGACATCCTACGCAAGATCGTTGAGAGCGGCGTACTGGACGAACTACTGCGCCAACCCGTCGAGAACCAACTGTACTTCCTTGCCGCACAGGACGAAGTACAGTACGAGCGTGGCTGGGGCTGGAAGCTCGCCGAACAGGGAGGTGAGCAGTAACGATGCCGGAGACGAAATACGAGGTGTTGCTGGATGCCGATAGATGGGAGGACAGGGTGTTCAAGAACAAGCACGACTGCATCAACGACTGGCTTCGAAACAAGGACTCAACCAACAAATCAGCCTCACGCCGCACCCTGAACTCATACAGTCGGACATCGGTCAAGTTCTTCCACGAGTTCTCTCCCGACGTGCATCCAGCGGATGTGACCGTAGGTGATGTCGAGGAGTACGTCTTGGATCTGAATGACCGGGACTCAGCTCAGAATACGAAACGCCGGTACGTTGAGTCATTATCAGCGTTCTATACGTGGGCGATGAAGCGGCCTCGGTTCGAAGAGATCACCGGGAACCCGGCAGCCGTCGTTTTGGAAGAGCTGCCGAAAAAGAAGATGCCACGTCCGAACACTGCGACATGGGAGAACGGGAAGCGTATCATCCAGAAAATCCCTGATCCACGTGACAAGGCCGCTGCTGTATTGATGGCGAAGACAGGTGCGCGTGTGCAGGAAGTTCTCGACTTGACTGAGGAGGACCTGCTGCTGGAAGGTGGATACATCCGGTTCAGAGATCGGAAAGGCGGGACGACCACCGTGAATCCGGTTGATGATGAGACCGTGCAGGCGCTTCGACGGGTGATGGCTGTGAGCAGTGATGACTCGGAGTACCTGTTTACCTCACTCCGCGGTGGACGTGTCGATAGAGAGCGTATCCGTCGGCAGGTACGGCGGGCAGCCGTGCGCGCAGATGTGATGGACGACATAGACGAGCGGCGCTGGCATCACAAGTTCACACCGCACTACTACCGGACGATCTTCACGAGTCTGATGCGGAACAACGGGATGCCGGATCACTTCACCCGGTATCTGCGTGGTGACGGCGACAAGGAGACGATGGACCTGTACACGAAGATTCCGCAGGAACAGGTGCGGGACGAGTACCTTCAGCACATCAAAACCCTGGACCTGTACGGAAATGCAGGAGGTGAGAATCAGGTATTGGCGAGCATGAAATCAACGAAATGACAGATAGAAGCGGTGAATTGCTGGGAGCTACTGTTCTTTTGCGTCCGGAAGAAGTCGAGGAGCTGCGTTCTAAAGGTGAAATTACCATTGAGATCCACGGATAGATTTAAAATTTGATGTTTTATCTGATTTTCAAGGTGGCTCCTGAATCGGTCTCAAAGATACACAGCAACTCTCCTACGTCGGCTACACTGGCCGACACCCCTATACAACGGACGCATTCAGCCACGGATTTCTACCGGGATACAGGGAAGATGGCGGATATCAGCTTGATGGCCTACCCAATGTAGATCTGCCTGTCGGTTTTCTCGATAATGACTTCCATGACCCGGACATGGACAGGTATCTCGATGCTTTCACTCGGATCGAACCGTCTGTAGCAGCCGTTGGAGACGCCTACACAGAAGAGCAGGCAAAAGATATGGACGAAGCAGTAGGCCAACTCCGAGACGACTATCCGCATAACACGTTCGTGGTCGTGCCAAAGTGTGAGGAAGCGTTTGAGATTCTTGATAACGATATTGTGCTCGGCTATGCGAATGGTTACAGCGACATCCAGGCCGAAGACCTAGGATTAGAGAAGTACAGAGGACGCGAAGTCCATATTCTCGGAAGCAGCCCCACGCAGCAGTACAAGGCTATTCAGCAGCTTACGCAACCGAACCTACGGGATGATCCACCAGCGAACATCAAGGGTGTCGATTGGAATGGAGCGCACAAGGGAGCGTACTTCGGCGAATACTGGTCAAGAAACGGATGGCAGCCAGCAGATCACCTCAGCATCAGGGAGACAGTCGAGGAATCGCTGAAAGAGGTCAAAGCATACTGGCAGGACAAAGGACTGTGGCCGGAAACAGAGCCCAAAGATATCTACGGCGGACCATACACCGAGCCTGATGACCCAGTGTTTGCAGCTTCAGGCCGAGACATCGACTCCAAAGAAAAACTTGAGACATCCCATATCGGAGAATACGACGGCAATACGTATGCATTCGAGTCGGCAACAGCAAAGCGATTCGTTGAGCACCGCGAAGGACTATTTTGAAAGCGGAGAAAGCTCATTACGGAGTAGTCATTACATAGACTAGACCGTCGATGCACGGGGACGTCAAACAAAAAACCTACTCGAAGGGTCAAGCTCGCGCAGAAGAGATAGTCGGATACCATCCTACCAGCAGTGGACACGCTGAAAAGATATTGATCCTGGCACCACACGCCGGTTCAATCGAACACAACACAGGAAAGCAGGCAGAACACCTACATGACGAGGTTGCCTTCCGCGGCGTTACAACATGGATATTCAGAGCTGACCCGGACAACCCAGATGCAGGAAACGAGTTCGGCGTACCGACAAAGGAAATCACAGGCGAGATGCCGCAGTTCGATCTTCTGGAGAAATACGTCGAACATCGGAGCTTCTACCACGGTATCAGTTTCCACGGATGGTCTGAAGACTATATCCTGATAGGTGGACAGTATAGCAAGGAATGGAAAACTCCCATCGCGGAGGATCTACGCGCTGTTCTACCTGGAAACATCAATGTAGAAATAGCAACCGAACCCGGGTACCACACAGCAATGAGTGATGAAAACATTCTGAACCGGCTAACCGATAACTCACTCCAGATAACACAGCCCTACAACGCCAGAGAGCGTTACTGGAAAGATATAATCGGGGTTATTGGGATGCACTACACCGAGGATGAATGATATGGCAGTCAGACTAATTCGTGTTTCTCTTTGAGTTCGTAGAAATCCCAGGAACCTTCGGATGGCTCGATCACGTAGCCCAGCCTCTCCAGGTGGGATAGATCGCCTATGTATTTGGTTCCGCTATCAGCGATCAACCACGTGTATTCCCCTTCTGGATGCTGCTCGAAACCAACAGTATCTTTGAATGAGCCGGTGCATGATGACTCCTTGTAGAAATTCCAGACGGTCTCACAGACATCTTGTGGATGGTACGGAATCTTTATCTCAAGAACTCGGTGCTTGTTACCCTGATCACTTTCCAGCACAACAGTACGGATACGGAACCCGCCGATAGTGCTAAGCAGAGATGCGGTTAGAAGCGATTTCTCTTGGCAGTTCCCAGCTTTTACGCGCCACGTTTCCAGTGGAGACCGCATTTCTCTGGACGGAGAGCTTTTGAACCGTGGCTCGTAGTCCACCTTTTTGTTCACTTCGTAGTGGATTGCAGCTGCATGTTCAACTGGACTGTATGGGTTGACTCCGTACTGGCTCGTGATCTTAGACGCGAGTTCGGTGAGATCGCTGTTGAGGTATCCTTGCCAGCGTTGTGTGGATTGCGTTACAGACATTTTCAGATCACCTTGTACGCCTCTGTGTCCTGCCCGCCACGGACTACAGCCTCCTTCTCTATCTTTCCATTATGTTCCAGAGTGCCTAGAATCTTACGTGTCTTCTGGGTTCCGAAGGGTCCCTCTCTGTGACATTTGCTGTATGTCGGGGTCTGATCTTGCTCACGGATGTAGTTGCTAATGAATTCGAGCAGTGTTTCCTCTTCCTCGTTCAGATCCGTTTCGGAGCCGGTCTCATCATCGCCTGCATCATCCTCTGTTTCTGCTGTGGTTTCGGAGTGTTCACTGTTCTGCCTGTCAGAGATCCGATTGAGATCGGGTAATTCGGTGCTGTACTTCGCATCAAGCTCCTCGATCTGTTTGGGGTCGGGCTTTACTGCGAGTGTTAGCGGTTCTCGGACATCCACGTATGTCTTCGGAAAATCACGGCTGGCGAAGATCGCCTGCCCGGTCCCCAATCCTGTGATTTCATCTCTATCGAGAAAGCTGAATTTGTCGGCGTAGCTGGTGTACTCACCCTGCATGAACACGGTCGACGTGTTCTCTCGGATGTGCTTCTGGCTGTGGCTGAAATCGGTCGGTGACTGTGAGACGAGGACGACGTGTCCCGTGTTTCCGTGATTCACGGATGATATCCTGGATGGCTTCGGCAGCCGCCCCACTGTCGAAGTTGTGCGCCTCTTCAAGAAAGATGAACAGCGGTCTCTCAAGGTCGTCCATCTCGTAGAGCGCGGAGAATACCCGGTCAACGAACTCTTGTTTCTCGGAGTCTGGCAGGTCTTTCAGCGTGACGACGTTGAGTCCGGTGAACAGATCGTTGACGTCGCCGGGCGCTTCCAGCAGTTTGTCGTTGCCTACCCAGTACTGTTCGGCAGTGATTCCCTGTCCATCGTCATGGTCGGGATTTGCGAAGGAGACTCCGATGCTCTCCGTGTCACTTGGGGTGATCGAGAGCACGTCATACCCGAGGGAGGCAACGTTCTCAAGCAGCACTCGTTTGAGGAATGACTTCCCTGAACCCGACTTCCCCGCGATGTACAGGTGCGCCATGCCGTTCGCTGGGTCAGCAGGATCGAACCCGACTGCTTGCTGTGTGCCGACGACATTGCCAACATATGGGCCGTCGTTCGGTGCATTCGCTCCGGAGGCGACTTTTCCGACCTCAAGCTGCTGAAGCACCGAATTAACTGCCTGTGCCGGTGTTGCGTTCGAGTATTCGAAGACTCCGGCTTCAGTTTCGAGATCGTAGGCAGCGTAGGATTCGTACTGCTGTATGGACTGTTCGCTGAGTTCGGACAATGCGGCTTTGTAATCCGGATGCTTTTCCTGGAGCGCTTCCAGATTATCCGGATTCAACAAACTCGTGTGTTCGAGCCGATTGAACACTCTCGGCTCTTCCATCTCCTCAAACGCCAACTGGAAATCATCATTCCGATCAAAGATCTGGCCAACACTGTGATAGAACTTCGTCTTAATCCGATCCTGCTGCGCCTCCAAGACATGCTCAACCTCGTCAGGACTAACGATGGAAGCCTCCGTAGAAACCGTGAACAGGTAGGCGAGCGCAGCACCGTAATTTTCCCATTCCTCCAACTCAGTGCGCTTCCGATACAGATGCTCCGTCAACGACTCTATCTCCTGATTCACCGCATCCAACTCGGTCGACAGCTGTTCATCACGGCCGGCCAACTGCTCCTGTAAATGCCCCGAGTTAGCCGTCACAGACTGTTCGATCTGCCTCAACTTCTTCCGAGTGGACTCCAACTGCTCAACCAACTGCTCACGCCGAGCAACCAGTTCAGACGCCTCCTCACCCAACAACTCAGCGTCATCAGTAATCCCGGTAATCGACCCATTCACCGACCGCGTGTAATCCGCCGAAATACGGAAGCTCGAAAACGACTCCTGCAGATACGTATTCAACTCAGCCAGCTTCGTATGCCAGCTCTCCCGGCCATCCGGGTCCTGCTTTAGCAGCCTGTAGGTCTTCGACATCCGTACCAGGAACCGGTCATCTCCTGACTCCGGCTCCAAAGTCGTGACTTCAACCGTTGCCTGCAACTCATCATCCCAGAAAAACACTGTCTCCGGCTTCACAGCCGTCACACCCACAGGCCGTAGCGACATCAGTTCTTCACCTCGATTATCGGAATGTCCTGCATCTCATCCGACATCTGGGCCAAATCATTCCACGACGGCCCCGAGCTACTTCCACCACCAGAAGGTCCACCACCGTTACCACCTGGAGGCTTCTTCGACTTCACACCGTTCTTCGCCTTCCACTCACGGAGCTTCTGCCGCCGCTTCTTTACCCACGCCTCAACTTCTTGCTTCTCCTTCTTGACTTGAACCTTCTGCTGTTCAATATCGCGCTTCGCGTACTTGTCATCACGCTCCGTCTCGTGTTTACGCTCATCCAGATCCTGCTCCCGGTGATCCATCTCAACATCGTGCTCAAACTCGTCACGATCTAGCTGATGCTCCTTCCGGAACTTCTCCTTCTCGAACCTGTGCTCCTTCTCGAACTTGTCCTCCTTGTGCGTCTGCTCACGGTCAAACTTCTTCTCAGTGAACTCCTGCTCACGTTGCTTCAACGCCTGCTCCGCAACCTCGATTTCCTTTTGCTTCTGTGTCTCCCACTCATCCAGCGCCTGCTCACGTCGCTCAATCTCTTCATCCAACGCCAGCCGTTTGTGCTTGCGTTGCTCCTCAAGGAACGTCTGCGCTTTATCCAGCTCGTGCTTATCTCGCTCCAGTTCCCGCTGTCGCTGCCGATCCATGTGCTTTGATTTCGCCTCGAACGCAGCGATCTCCTGCTTCTTTCGCTCGATTTCCTGCTCAAGACGCAATCCCTGAACAGTCTCCATCATCTCACGCTCGCTCTCACGCAGGTCTTTCTTCTCTTTGAGCAGCATTTCGCGCCACTGTAGATTCCACTCAGCCTCTTTCTCACGTTCGACATCCCGTCGATGCTTGTCGCACAGCACTTCGCCCATTATCCCGTACCCATCCTTGTGGTGTCGGCACAGCTTTTGATCGCAACTAAAACAATCATCACCACAGTTCGGACACGTCGGAGCCTCACAGACCACGCAGTTCCCGGTCAACGTGATCGAATCCTCTTCCTGCGTCGGGATGTAGGAACAGCTGGGGCACTCCGGACGCTTCTGCACATTCAGAACAATCTGCCGGTCATCCAAGATAACCTCTTCTCTGACCTCGCCGACCGGTTCATGTCTGTGAGCGATTACCGGCTTCACAATAGTTGCCTCAGTAAACCGCATACCGTCCTCGGAAACATCCTCGAATCCGACATCGACATTCTGCTGGCTAAGATCAACGTCGACACCTAATTCATCAAGTTTTCCCTCGATCTCTTCCGGCGGAATGTGTTCTGTCATTGTTAGGTTTCCTCCAAATCTGTGTCGACCGATTCAACTATCTCCGAGATAGCATTCATTTCGGGCGGTGAGGTCCCGTCGGTCTCGGTGCGGCTGTCCGCATCGTCATGGGTAAACTCGTTTTTCTCCATCTTTTGCTGGTATTGGGACTCGTTAACACCGATATCTACATCATCCCCGATCTCCGGCTCCGGTTCCGGTTCCACTGGCTCAGGCTCATCTGGCTCGATATTCTTCGCAACATCATCCAACGAACTACTCGTGGTCGTCTGAGGCTTCGGCTCCGGCTTCGGGCTCTCGTTAAGCCCTAACTCCTCTCGTAGCGCCTGCTTCTCCGCTTTCCGACGAATATTGCTCATCTCCTGCTCGTGTCTGGATGGACTCATGACTTCAAGCACCCACAGCACAGCCGACACTCCACCCAGTACCAGAAACGCGAAGGTCCACCCGACGACATCCGCCGAGGTCATTTGCAGAACTGTATCCATCATCTGCCACCACCTCCACTACCGCTGCCACCGGAGCCAAGACCGTTACCAGCACCACCAGAATACCCAACACCGTTGCTCGCACCGCCGCTGCTACCTCCACTGCTTCCGGAGCTACCAGAGCCAGAGGAGATCGACGTCGATCCCGTACCAGTATCAACCGTTCCGCTCGCAGCACCCGACAGGTCACCACCGTTCACCGCGGACGTATACCCGCTGTCACCACCGTCACCATCTCCGTTACCGCTGTTGTTGCCGTCGGGGCCGGATGCCTGATTGATCGCATCCGTCAACTGATCACCCATCTCGTTGTGGCCGAGACGAGCACCCCACTCCGGACCCAACTCAGACAGCAGGCCGTCGATATCACCGCTGCCATGACCCATACTGAAGTCAGGAAGCTTCGAGACACCAGCACCGCCCATGATCTCAATCCTGCGTGCGGCCTCCTTCCGACTCGACGCATCCACCAAGCCCGGATTCTTCAGGACGTAGGAGCGAATACGCTGATCCTTCGCAGCCAGTTCCGCCACAACCTCCGGCGGTGCATCCTTCAGCTGCTTTTTGACCTGCGCCGGCAACTCATCGTTCTCCAGTTCCTGGTCCATGATGTTCGAGGGATCGGTCTTGTCATCCCGGTACGGACCACTGTTCCGAGAAGACCGGTTCTCCCCCGGTTTCTTCTGATCCGAGCCCGGCGGCCTGTTAGCCGGTGGACGCACACCCTGACGCTTCCGCGGGTCAGGATACGGTTCGTGCTTGTGGCCACCTGTCGGGTCTTTCTCTGCCGGTCTACGTGAACTACTGCGGCCCGGACCTTTCTTCGGAGAACGCTTGCGTGGGCGTGAACCACCACCCATCTGCGGGCGCTCCGACACACCGCGCATAGCCTGCTTCAGCTTCTCGGAGATCTTCCGCTGATACTTCGACGGCACATCACTCTCCGCAACAACCTGCGCCTTCCGCCTCGACTTGTCACCCGCGATTTTCAGATACTTCCCGCCCTTCAGCTTGATGTACTCAATCGGCTTCTGCCACAGAACCTTCTTCAGCCAGCTCACCAACTTCTCCGCGATCTTCCCTGCGGTTTTCTTAGCGGCTTGCTTGCCCGCGTGCTTCGCAAAGTCCCCCGGTGTCTCGCCGCCTCCAGTTCCATCCGAGTTCATACCCACACCTACGTACCGAGGGGTAGATAAACATGTAGAAAATCTAATGTTTGAATCAATGCTAACCCCTACATCCGTTCAAAGATTGGAATCAAGACCGGCAGGGGAATCTTTTTGCCCTATGTGCAACTATACCAAACCAGAGAGACGATGGGCAGTCCCTGGGCCATCATACAGAGCGCCAACATCCACGGAAGCGGCAAAAGCAGAAAAATCAGAGTCCCTTCCGAACTCAAAGACCGAGTGTTCTACACACACAGAGTGAAATCAAAAGGTGAATGCGTCGAGTGGCACCTAGACGAATACGCGAACGTGGCTGTAGTAGCGCCAGTCGAACTGGAAAACGACCGGTATATATCATTCGGCGAAACCACGCTTCACGATCACTCGAACTCCATTACACCACCAAAGAAACTGTTAGATAGCATCTGCGAGGTGCTACCTGATTTCCGTGGAGCTGACCAACTGTTCCCAAGCGGCGGGACCGCACTCTACATCGCACCGCATCAGATGATCTACGAAGTCCCGTATGCTTCCTATGTCTTATCTTCTCGGCGACTGTTCCAGATGATCGACGAAGATTCGACACAAGAATTCTCGTTAAGCCAGTTGATGCAGTCCCTGCCAGAGAAAGCTTGAACACTCCTGCGAAGACGCCAACTCAAAAGTTCTCAATTAGCTGCTCTCGAAAACCATCCAGTATACTCGTTCCCGCGCGTATAGTCTGGAGCATCTTTTCTTCATCATATTGGACCGGCACGCCGATCTCCATCACCGTTCCCATCTCCGTATTGATCTTATCTCTTCCGCTGAGATAGGTGTCAGTCTGAACCCCGTAATCAGAACCGTCTACACTATCCAGCAATTCCTCCATATCACAACCATCTGACTCAGATACCAGTTTTAGAAGCGGCGGATTAACTTCTAAATGCCCGGCCACCAGCCAGTCTTTCGAATACCGGTCCAGGTTGTACTGCATCCAGAAGCTGCCATAGTCCTTGTAGTAGAAAATAAGCTCACCTTCTTCCTCCATCTCTGGCAGTGAGAATAATTCTTGTATCCCAACGTTGTGATGTGGCTCGAAACAGCCGAGATCCTCGAATATGCTGAAGAAATCTACCAGTCTTTTGTTGTATAGATCGAGATCGATGATATCGATGTACGGCTGTTCTCCATATGCGTCTGACTCTGGATCTTGATCGGTCATGCTTGTGGGTGCAACACACACCGCCAGCCGTATCTATTCACGGAAATTCAAAGATTTGAACGCCGCCAATCCTACCAGAGGAACTACACAGGCAATTCTGAGATGGATGACTGATAGCACGTAACATGTGGCCGGCTGAGAATCTCAGTGCGAAACAAAAGTGTTCGATTTGGCAGAACATCCGGTAACACACCTCCAAAACACCCTCAGAACACCTGAATCGTCGGCAAACCCAGAACACCGTTAGAACAGCTGTAGTCGGCACAAAACAGCTTTGAAGGATCGAACACCTTGCCGAAAACACCGCACAACCCCTGGTATAGAAAGAGGTGGGGATTCAGCAAAACAGCTGCCGAAAAATCGATGTCCAACCGCTCTACGGATCGCGGAGAACATCTTGACCTGAACTATTGAGAGCTTCGTCGGAGAACTATCAAGAACTCGTTCCACCAAATACGTGAGAATAAATCAAGCACAGGATTTCTTGTTGATTGATCTACGACTTGTAGCGCTCAGGTTCTTAGAGACTGGCTTCAGCTAAGTGCCGAATCAAGACAACGCGCTCCGGCTGACTGAGTTCATCGTAGGCGCTCTGGATTCGCTTTTGTGTCGGATAGCTGATCGTGGTTTCGTCCTTGATCGTGCGCGTGGACGCACCGCGCATTTTCTGGTTGAAGAACGCGGCCAGTTTTTCGAGTTGATCGTGGTCACCGTAGAACGAGAATTTTTTCAAGACATCATCTAGAAATACCTGTTCTCCGGATTCACCTTCAGACATAAGTCCACACTGTATAGCAATATTTAAAAATATGATGGAGAGTGTGAATCTAAGCGTATCGGAGATACAGAATTGACGCGACAAAGATCGCAATCGCACCGTTTCCAGCACCTTCCTTCACGTCTCCGAGAAAGGTTTGAAAACTAAATCCGCCATCAAATCCATTGATGATACCGAGTACAATAGTGATAGACATCAGGAATAAGGCGGTTTTGACCACTCGCTTTATCGAACCTGTATAGCTTCGTGTGCGTCCATACCCGCGACCACGCGGATAAGGATAGTAATTTGATAGTGTTCTGTAGGCCATTTTCTTCTCTTCTCACCTCACACCTCAACAATGTTGACTTAACTATATAAAAGTTAATTGGCAATATCAAGGTAGAGGATTGAAACAATGGCAACACTACCAAACGAACTTCAAAAAGGAGATTTCCTATACACAAATTGGGGATACAACCAAACAAACCGCGAATTTGCCAAAATCATAGAAGTAAGCGACACACGGAAAACAGCCGTATGCAGTCGTGTCAAATCCAGAACGCTCGAAGGCGGCAACAGACGAGATGAGAAAGTCATGCCCGTAGACGAAGAAATCGGCGAAACATTCCGACTACACGTTAGAGAAAGCAGCATCGGAGACGAACCCCGAGAAAAATACTACCTAACCGGAACCTACCCAACAGTCGTCAGAGACGGAGAAAACGTCTCAACCCGGAAAGGAAACCTCTATTTCTGGAACAAAACCAGCGTAGCAAAAACACGACCAGGAATGGGCCACTGAGCCTCTATTCCTACTAAATCAAGGAGGAACGAACAATGACAGAATACACCATTCTAAGCTACTCAGAAAGCGCCGGAGCCAACATGACTACCGAAGGAAGAGCAGAAGGCGACACACCGAAAGACGCGGTAATGAACTATCTAAATAATCAAACTGACCGAACCGTTCAGGTGACAGAAGGTCAGGGAATGAGCGGCTATACAGCCGTACCAAAAAATCACTGGAACACATTCACAACACAAGGTGCTGAATAATCGAAAAGGCGATTCTATCTCTTTACGACCACAGCGGAAACATGGTCAAACCTTGGGCAGAAGCAGGTTACGAATGCATCTGCGTAGATGTACAACACAACGGAGTAACCGAACAGGAATACGGTGACGGCAAAATAATCTACGTCGAAGCCGACGTCAACGACTATCTCCCACCACTCAGAGATTATGCGATGGTGTTTGCATTCCCACCCTGCACCAACCTCGCCGTCTCAGGAGCACGCTGGTTCAAAGACAAAGGACTCGACGGACTAAGCCAGGCAATCCAGAACGTAGAGACAGCACGAAGAATAGCAGAATGGGCCGACGCACCTTGGCTGATCGAAAACCCTGTCTCAACCCTCTCAACCTACTGGAGAAAGCCAGACCACACATTCCACCCCTACGAATACGACGGCTACACCGGAGACGACGACCGGTACAGCAAGAAAACCTGCCTCTGGACCTCAGACGACTTCGTGATGCCAGAAACCGACGCAGCCGAAGAATACGACGACAGAATTCATAAGATGGCTCCTAGTGAGGACCGAAGCCGCAAACGATCCCAGACACCGATGGGATTCGCAAAATCAGTTCACAAGTCGATGGAAGACAGGGTATAATCCCTGTTCCATTTTGACGAGGTGCTGAATCAATCGAACGGCTAGAAGAATTACCAGTCAATACAATCCTGCAAGGCGATGTAGAAGACAAACTTTCTGAACTACCAGCAAACTCAGTAGATCTAGTGATGACCAGTCCGCCCTACTACCAGATGAAGGACTACGGGCACGATGCCCAGATAGGTTTAGAAGAAGACCTAGAAGAATACCTCAACGATCTGTGCGACGTATTTGATGAGCTAAAGCGAGTTCTCAAAGAGAACGGTGTGTTCTTCCTGAATATAGACGATACCTACTACCGCAAAAGCCTGCAGATGATCCCTGAAAAACTGGCTCTCGAACTGAAGGAGAGAGGATGGACTCTGCGCAACAAGATTATCTGGCATAAGAATGCTTGTATGCCAGAGTCAGTCAAAGATCGATTTTCTCACAAGTGGGAGTACCTGTTTATGTTCACACCGAACAGACAGTATGAGTTCGATCTTGATACAGTCAGAGAGGCATACAGCGAAGCCACGAAGAAACGATTGAGCCAGAATAACGGCAATCCTAACTTCAATCCTGAAGACGACAGAGGGCACGCCAACGGAGAGAAGAACCAAGTAGAGGTTAACCAGTTCACGCACGAGAAAGGGAAGAACCCTGGTGACGTGTGGACAATACCGACCGCCAAGTACTGTAAAGCACACTTCGCTGTGTATCCAAAACGGCTCTGCGAGAAGCCAATCAAAGCTGGATGCCCAGAAGACGGCGTAGTTCTAGATCCATTCGCAGGAGCAGGAACTACATGCGTAGTGGCGCAAAATCTAGGCCGCGAGTATATTGGGATCGAGCTGAATCCGGAGTTCGCAGATCTAGCCAGAGAACGGCTCAGTTGTGGTGAAGTATAGGATGTCTTTATGTAGATCAGCCCACAGAAAAATCAGTGAAGGTGAAAAACCAGTAGTGGCAACAATCTACTACCTAAACTGGGACGAGGAATGGAGACAAGAAGAGAACGAGGAAAACCCGGAACTCGGCCCCGCCCGAAAACTCTTCCACAAACTCAACGTCGAATCCGTACTCGAAGAACACGAGAAACCCAGCAACAGCTACACCAAAGACGAATTCAACCAACTCTACCGAGAGATCGCCGACATCGACGTAGACGACCCTGAAGACGCATGGGCGCAATGGAACGCCGGCAGCGGCCACGAAACACCGGAATTCTACGACGCCGAAGAACGCTCCATGTCCGTCGGCGACGTGATCATGATAAATGATGTCTATTACCAAGCCAAAGCCATCGGCTGGGACGAAATCGAAGTAACAGAGCCGTGAAAGCGGACTACAAGAAGAAACGACGTTCCTGAACTGTCCCAGATGTAGATGTTTCTTTACGACCGGCTACGAAGGAACCTGATCATGGCGACCAACACTCGAATCCCGCTACTGGAGCGCAGCCAGCAAGTATACGACTGGTGGGGTAAGAACCGTTTTCTCTACCGGATTATCTCCAAGGTTAACGAGGTTCCACGACAGCGGGCAAGCGCACGCCTTGGACTTACTGGCGGTGAGACTATACTTGAGGTAGGCTGCGGCCCCGGTGTGAACTTCCCGCTGCTTCGTGATGCAGTGGGTACTGACGGCAAAGTCGTCGGCATCGATATTAGTTCAGGCATGGTCCAGCGGGCTACACAGAGACAGCAAAAACAGGGATGGTCTAACGTTCAGCCCATCTGCGGTGATGCCACCCGAATGCCTGTGAAAGAAGACTCGTATGATGCAGCGTTCGCATCACTGGCCCTGAGTGTGATCCCGGATGTACGAGATGTGATCGAGACTGTGTATGATGTGTTGAAACCCGGCGGTCGGTTTGTAGTGTATGACTCGGCTGGCCGGTATCAGGAAGGGTTTCCCCGGTTACTGAATCCGCTTCACAGACGGTTTGTCCGCTATATGTTCAATCACCAGCTTGACCAGGATGTTGTCGAAGAACTGCGGACAGTGTTTGAGATCGTTGATGTTGTGGAGACGTTCAAATCTGGCTCTGAATATGTTGCTGTCGCCACTAAGTCTCCTACACTCCCTGAGTGAGCCGCGAGGCATACAAAATACTCCAATCTTTCAGCATCTCTGCCCAAAAAGCGGGTAACGCTTACCATGCAGGTCCTCATGGGGCTGATATGAACGCCGAAATTCGGACGGTGACCACACTTGGTTGATAACGAGATGGCTCTCACTTTCTCGGTCCGAAATAATCCCGGTGTCTATGCTCTTCTATTGGGTTCTGGTATATCTACTGAGGCAGGGGTTCCTACAGGCTGGGGTGTCGTTAAAGATCTAATTCGGAAGCTGGCCGAGATAGAGGGTGAGGAGATTGAAACCGATCCAGAGGAATGGTATCAAGACACCTACAATCAAGAACCCGAATACGATGATTTGATTGAGCAGGTTGCACCTTCTAAGCCAGATCGCCAGTCTCTATTAGAGAAGTACTTCGAACCTACTTCCGAAGAGCGAGAACAGGACATTAAGACTCCATCAGAAGCCCACAGGAGTATTGCATGGTTAATGGATGAAGGGTACATCAGCATAGTTGTCACCACAAACTTTGATCAGTTATTGGAACAAGCTCTATCTGAACGCGGGATTACGCCAGTAGTTATCAGTAGCGAATCGGATGCTAAAGGAGCAGCTCCTTTATCTCATCAAGAAGCAGTTATCCTGAAGGTCAATGGCGACTACAAAGAGACGAATATCAAGAACATACCTGAAGAGTTAGAGAACTACTCTGCACCAATCGAAGAAAAGCTGAATAAGATGTTTGATGAATATGGGCTTATCGTCTGTGGTTGGTCTGGAGATTGGGATATCGCATTACGAGAAGCGATGCTTAGGTGTGAAAGAAGGCGGTATGCAACATACTGGGCCTACCATGGCAGTTTAGAAGATAGCGCGGATGAACTCATAGCTCACCGAGATGGAACTCCCATTCAGATTACTGGTGCCGGTGACTTCTTTTCGGAGTTAAAAGAGAACGTAGAGGCGCTTGAAGGCTCAGAGTCGGGAGCCCCGTTGACTCGAGAAGTGGCCAGAGAAAGGGTCAAGCGATACATGACCCGTGAAGAACGGAAAATCGACTTGGCAGATCTGCTTCATGACGAAACTGAAGAGGTCAGAAGTCGGGTTTTCAACGAGGATAAGTTCCCTCTCGATATTGATGTGAATGATGATAACTATGACGAGAGACTGTCGATGTATGAAAGCGGTGTCAGAACGTTAGTAGTGGCGACATCTACCTGCGCATACTGGGGTCCAGAGGTTACCAATTCCGCTTTGCAACCATTGGCTGAGCAGGTGAGACGATTAGGTTCCACAGGTAGTCCCGATGGAACATACAACCATGTCTGGGATTACCTGAGGATGTACCCTGCTATGCTTGTACTCTACGGAACAGGGATATCAAGCCTCAAATCCGGGAACTGGGAACTTATGCATGAGCTCCTAATTGAGACTGAAATCGATGCACACGACTTCATCGAGCAATCTGCCGGTGGGCTGCTAAATCCGTGGACGGTTGGAAGCGGTATCAATAGAGGGCGGGGAGGCAACCGGTTTCTCAGGAAGCGTATGGAGAAATATTTCCGTGAACCTCTTCGGGAGTTCTTACCCGATGGCAAGGAATATACCAACTTATTTCATGAATACGAGGCTTTCGCAGACCTGATTCTACTGGATAGGCTTGGGGACGACTCACTCGATAATGTACAATTGAAAGGAACGCTATACTATGACGCCACCTTGGAGCAGCTCCGTGATGAACTTGATTCACAGAGCGAAAACTGGGGGCCAATCGATGCCGGGTTTTTTGATGGCTCCGTTGATCGAGCAAACTTCTTACTGGATGAACTGAAAGACATGGGATGGTAACGGATGTTCAAACTCCTTTAACCGAGTAGAGCACGACTCTATGTAGATTATCAACTGTCTTTCTGCGCAGAGATGTGAGAAATTCAGTGTCTAATCCGCCTTTGATGAAGACGGAGGCCAGAGGTACTTTCTTTGCCAGCGGCTTCTAACGATTAGTAATGCCGGAGGATGAGGACGAGGGTGATTCCGAAGAATTTGATCTTAAGGAATGGAAGCGGAAAAACGAGGAGCGACGGAAAGAACGCCTAAAACACGCTTCCTACGGGTGGGCGGAAACAGTACGAGAAGCAGGTGAACTATACCGAGATCTCGAACAAATCGAAGCAGTCTCTGAGGAACTTGATCTATCCGAGGACACCGCTCAGGAAGCACTTGCCGTCTACGACCTGATATTCGATCAACCTACAGACAACATCTCAGCAAGGACCGCAATCGGTGGACGCGCCTACTTCTCTCTGGAAAGAAGCATAGAAGATGCCCTTGGAGATGAAGATGGAGAAAAATTGGAAGAGGTGGTGCGTGAGTTCGTCGGAGCAGTCTACCTACAACACGACCCTGAGAGCCATACAGTAGACAGCCCACCGAAAAAGAATACACCTCCCTCAAATGTAGACTTCAGCAAACTCAGGGAGGCTCTTTCTGACAATCTCACCTCCGAAATACAGAGAATGGCGATAGGGTCGGGTATATCTTCGATTCCGGACAGCGTTTTAGAAAGCCAGACGAGCCGAATGGCGGATATGCTAAATCCAGTTATAAGAGATCATAACAGTCTTGCCAGAGACATGGCCGAGTCGATCAACGCCCAGCACAGAGATATAATGCAGTCCGCTATTGCTGCTGGTCTCCCATCGATCTTAGACCATATCCAGCACCAGCAAAATCTGATGAACGCCTCGATAGCTAACTCAATCGGGGACATCCAGTTTCCTGAATCGGTTGTTGCCGATCTTGCATCTATTCAGACATCGGTGAACACTACGGCAACAGCCGAATCAACCCCTGCTACATCAGATACTGAAGACTCTATAAATACGGAGACTCCTACAACCACGGTCGAGACCGACTCTCCAGAGGTTATCACTACACCCACTCCGGAAACCGGGCCTGAAGGAGTTACGCTGGACGCCACGCTTCCGGATTCGGATGCCTTCACGACGGAATTGGTCTTCGAGATCCCGGCTATGATAGTCGAATCGATTCTGAGTACCGGGCAGGCACGTACCTGGTTCACAAATCTCTCCTACGATTATCAAATTAGTGTTATCAGGATTCTCTTGGCAGCCATAGCGTTTCAATTGACCGCGAACTTAGGTATGGCTGCGCTTGCTGCTCTTCTTGCTCCCGCTGTTCGAAAGGCGATTATTGAAGAATAGAGGTCAGGTGTGACGTCACCGCCTCCCTGTATATTCACCACTCCGCCACAGTCACACTTATAAAAGTTGTAGTGTAGACATTTTCTCGACAGCTACCAGTCTCTCAGGAGTCCTGGTTAATCAAAGACTCCTGTACCACTACTTCTCTAAACACCAGCTTCTCACCACAGCTAACACGCCACAACAGTCGTTCTACACCACATACCCTGTATAAAAACATCTGGGTCGCTCACCACTACACAAACAACGATAGGTGAACACACAATTTCAGACGTACAACGAGAATTCCAGAACTTAGACGAACTACAGAAAATCGCAGACGACCAAACACAGCCAGAACGCCACGACATACTCGCCAAACACCACGACAAAGACGAATTCAACCAAGTACACTTCAGAGACAGCCTCTACGTAGACAACCACTTCGTCGGCGACGTATCCAACAACCGCGACTGGTACAACATCATCGGCTACGACGAAATCCTCGGCGCACTCACAGACAAAATCGAACGCGAAGACCTCAACCCACACGGCGACTTCTCACGCCGAGAAAACCACAGCAAAATGAACACCCGGATCTACCTCAACAACCCCGAAACCACCATCGAACCACGAGACGGCGACAAAACACAGCTCGGCATCAACCTCTCCGCAGGCCACACCGGATTCACCGGCATCAGCTACGACCTCGGCGGCCTCAGAGAAATCTGCAGCAACGGCATGAAAGGCTGGGTATCCGACCTCGAACTCTACCAAGACCACACCGAAGAATTCCGGCCAGAACTCGCACACCACGCCGTCGACGCACTCATCGAAGGCGCAGACAAATACGAACAACGCCTCAAAGACGCCCAAAACCACGAACTCATGAACCTCGACGAAGCACTCATCCTCCTCCAAGAAACCGGGATCGGCGAATACTTCGAAAACCCGACAGCCGACCTGCTCAACGCCGCACACACTGAAATCGAAGACCGTGACAACCCAACCATCTACGAAACCTTCCAAACCGGTACACGCGCACTCGAACACTACAGCGACGCACCACAACACGCCAAAGAACAGGGCTACGACCAACTCAGCCAGTTGCTCGACCAAGACGGTGAAATGCCCGACATACAGGAATACGCAGCCGACGTAGTGAACGACCGGATGAACCAGTACGCAATGGACGAAGAAACCGAACCATACTGGGAGGACGAACGAGACGCACTCCACGAACTCGCCGAACTACGAGCATAGAGGCGGTCAAACGATGGAGAAATGCTACTGGAACGGAAAACAAGGCGTCCTCTACCATACCGATCTATCCAACGGCGAACTCGATGTGGTGGACCCGTTTTTCGACTCAGTAGAGGCAGCAGAAAGCTACCTCGAACGGGAAGCCAGCGGACGGCAGAGCCTCTACGAGGACATGGTTCTCTACGACTCAGATGGGAACAAGATCGAGGAAGCGGTGGAGGTGCTGACCGACCAAGCCGGATTCAGCGACTATCTCTAACCCTTCTCTCCCCTTTTCTTGATCCTGCGGGATCAACCCTATAAATGTCATTCCTGCACTCTATTACATGGATTCCAGTATACCAGACAACGGATTCACCCTCACAATCAAAAGCCGAGACACAGCAAACCAGATCACTGTCCAGAACGGCGAAGACCTGCAAACCGCACGCCAACTACTCAACTACCACGCACGGAAAACACTCGATCAAACACTCTCCAGCGACAACACAGAGCCCACAGAGATCGACATCCATCCACACCTAGAACTCGACTCAGCAACCACAGAACAGCTCAAAACCACCATCCAACAACTACAGACACAGGTCGAAAACACAATCCCAGCAGACGAAATCAACAGCTTCCAAGACGCCTTCTCCCAAGAACTCGAAAAACTCCGCAACAGAATCAGCCAACTCGAAACCAACGAACCCGACAACGAGAAGAAATGGGGCTTAGACAAGGTAGACACACCAGAATCCGACGAAGAACCCGAAAAAGGCGAGCAGAACCACCATACCCCGCTCGAACAATTCCGAGAAAACCACACCACCAGCGAACGCTACGACAAAATCTACGAAACTATCAAAGAACATGGACCCATCACACGCTCAGAGATCGGTCAAGAACTATTCGGCAAAGAAATCGCCAGCGACGACCGTGAATACGGAGAAATATCCAGCTACTGGCCGAATACACGAGTCGAAGTAGCCGACACAGACGGACGGAAAAAATACTATCAAGCCAAAACCAGCGAAGAAGACGACAGCACAAACGAACCGGAACACACCTCAAAATGCAAAGAATGCGGCGAACAATTCCACGGCGACATAGACGAAGTAGATGAGAAGCTCGACCAGCACTACGAAGACGAACACCAGGAAGACGACGAGGAATGCGACTGCCCGACAAACGAACATGGCGGGAAGACACACAACGAATCCTGTCCGAAAGTACAGGCATTAGCCGAAAACAACGGAAACGAGAACGAAGCAGAAGAGGAAGAAGACGAACTCGACTACCCAGAACTCGAAACCACCGACTACACGAAAACCGAGTTCAACGATCTCACAGTCAACCAGCGCAGCGAAGTCATCATACGAACACTTCTCCAACACCAACCCTGCACACTCAACACCGTCTGCAACCAGATCTTCACATCCGGTACCGAACCACCGGAGGACAAGATCCGACACTTCTTAGAGAACTACTGGAAGGAAATCATAGTACACGAGGTCGGCGAAGACGGTGAATACAGCGTCGTTTCCGGTGTCAACCACGACCCAGACACAGCATCGCTCAGCGCACTCGCAAACGTCTGGCGGACAGGGCAGTATTGGAGCTGCCTCGACTGCGACGAAACCTACGAAGCCCGCAGCGACGCCAAAACCCACCGACAGAACCACGGACACCTCAACTGGGGATTCACAACCGGCGGCCAACTCGTAGAACAATACAGGGAAAACAACAGAAAACAGCAGAAAGCAGGCGGTCAAAGTGCTTAGAGCACAGACATGCCTCCTAATCGCTATCTGCACATTCCTTCTCGGAGCCGGTATAGGCACCGTCTACACAGGGGGTAACTACACAAACCAATCCGCGCAGACGAACAACATCACCAACCGCTCCAACAGCCTCCAAATTGATTCAGCAGCTCAAATCAGGCTCGACACATCCACGCAGTACGAACACACATGGGAGTTCTCACAGGACAGGAGCAGCTACTACTGCCACCTACAAGACGCCAACCTAACCGACAACAGCGGAACCTTCCAATGCCACAGCAAAGAAGCAGCAGAAAAATTCCTCAACAATACCGAGTAGAGAGCCAGAGAACCCGGAAAACCACCTATTCTACATCTCCTATCTTCTTCCCATTTTCAAAACCCGGCACACAGCGCTTCTACACCAACAAAACCAGCACCGGTCACAGACTCTCGGACAATCCCACCCAGTTAGGCTAGACCAAGTACCGACCAACATACCGGCTCCGAGACACGGACGATTAGAGAGACACACCGCAGGTCAACCATCGCCGAACTTTCGAATCAGACCAACTCACCGAACATCCGGAAACTCTGAGACGGCGAGTAAACCAACCACTCTGAAGAAGTGCAGCCACCGAGTGCCAAGCTTTCACATACACTCTACTCGACATCCGAAAAAGAGCACACAAAGATGAGCGAAGATATCACTGTCATGACCTGGAACCTCAACGGCGAAGGCGGCACCTCCAAAAACACAAGCAAAGCACAGATCAACTTCCTTGACAACCACCACGAAGACACCGACATATTCCTATTCCAAGCCGTCGACTACGCACAAGACCACAGCGAAGAACCCAGCCACTTCCAGAGACTCGAACATTACTTCCACCAACGCGGGTACAAAATAGCCCACAACCGCGACTGGAACCGGCAGCTCCACAACACCAATATCCAGCCATTCCAGAACATCGGGCCTCCACTCAAACGCTGCAAAATCACCGCCAGCAAATGGGACATCGGCAGAAACCCATTGGATCTGAGAGAAATGAAAGACCGAAATCCAGACAAACTCAACTACTTCTACGCCAACTTCCCTACCTGCATCCTCATAGCCGACATCGACCATCCATCTACCGACATCACCGGCAACGAAGGCCTCCAAGCATGGAACGCAGGCGTCATCTATGGACGCGGCTGGAAAGAGGAGAAGGCCAATGTTCTCGAAACCATCTACGCACAGGTCTACCTACAGAACGACCAGACCAACAAGAAGGTACTCCTCGGCGGCGACTTCAACGCACCCAAAGAAGAGCATAGAGACTCCGAAGGGCGAATCCAGATTGACCCACATAAAGCCAACGGCAGAGAATATACCGATGAGCCATTCTACGGCGATCCCTACCGCTACAAACCCGAAGAAGAAACAGAGTCAACAGAACTCACCTATACACAGCGATACCGGAACGCAGAACGCTACATATTCGACCCGAAACTCACCAAATGGGACATGAGAGACGTCTACTGGCACGCCGACAACAGCCTCGAACAGAGTAGTGCCAACGATTACACCCACGAGTTCCACCAAAACGGCGTAGACCACAAACGGTTAGACCACATCCTCGCAGACGACCATTTCGACATCAAGAGCTGCGAAATACAGAACGGACTCAACGGAACTGCAAACGGACTCGGACCAAGCGACCACGCACCAGTCAAAACCACACTGGAAATCAAGAATTGAAGAAAGAGAGGGGGATAAGGGGGAAAACAATGGTAGGACGCGGCCGCGATTTACACGACCTGCGCCGCAAAAATGTGGAGAGATCGTCCCACCAAACCAGTTAGATCCAGTGAGACACGATAGTTCTCAGCCCTGATCCGGAGTCTCAACACGGACCTGATCAAAATCATCAGCAGCCTTCTCCATCAAACGAGCCGCCTTCCGCAGATCCTGCGGCCGCAGCGAATCAGTGTACTTCCAGGTATCACCATCATCAGGCGTGTACGCACGCTGAATCTGGCAATTATGGAACGTATTATCATCCACCTTACGCTTGAACACGGTCAAGGTCAACGGATTCGCCTTGTACCGAGCAGCAACCTCCGAATCAGAACCAGACTGGGACTGGCCGCCCTGAGGCGTTTGATTTTGAGCGTTGGCAGAGCCATCGAATACAGTATCTTCTGTCATCGTTAGAGAGCAGCGTCCAGCAGTCAGCCGGACAGCTGCAAGTCTACCACGGAAACACAGACCGGTTCTACAGAGAGGGAAGGATCTGAGCCTGTGGAATCCGTGGAAAGATGGAACACCGACTGGTGCTCCACTCATACCAAAAATACAGGTAGGAATATTTATAAAACAGACGGTGGCGGTCAAATCCGGGGTAGTCAGAAGCTCTCAATACCCCCAAATTTCGATCTCGTGACACCCTATAGACGCCTTCTACATAGGGATAAAAGCACAGAGCAGAAGCTACTTATAAAGAAATTGATTTTTTCGCCACCTACAGGTACTAAACGGGATTTTGGAGGTAGAGACTCTAACGATGGGCAATACACAATACCGGTGACGGATGTGACAGATGTGACGGCCTCTAGTTCTTATGGAGTTTGCTTTTGTGGAGGGTGTTTACTCCACCCCCTCCCAACAAGAGATGATTCCATAAGAGTAATCGTCGGTACCAAACGTCACAAATGTCACTTTTTTATATAGCCTGTTACCTTCGGGTAGCGAAAATCCCGAATATAACGGCGTTATATGCAACTATGAAGAAGTAGCTACAGAAAATGGTACTATGAGACAGTGATCAATTCGAAGCGAACATATCTGGCTTCGCTTCCCTGATACTCCCTTCCGATAACAACTCTGTGATTGCATCATCCAACATTTTTTCTTTCGACTTGCTCCACCGACTTCCGAATTTCCGTCCGAAGTATATCTTCAGATCCTTTCGCGGGATCAGATTCCCGTCGTAGTTCTCAGCGTTGTCCTCGATCATATCTCTGACACCGGTTCTGGATAGGTTATACTCGCCTTTGATCGCGTAGCCATTGTCCTCAGAGCTGTCTTCTTCAGATCGACCGTCGCTACCATCACTATCACCACGACCTGTGTCTCCAGTCGACTGTCCGCCGATCTCCAGCTCAAGGAAGTTGTTGAATCGGTCGGGGTTCCTGACGCGAACCATGAAGTCTTCTCCGCTTCGTCGGACCTCGACACCGAACTTCTGCTCCAGTTCGATCCGCTTCTTGTGGATATTATCAGCCATGTTCTGCTTGACACGGCTCCACTTGTAGTACCGACTGCTTTCAGTGACATCCTCATCAGGTAGATCGTCCCTAAGTCCGGAGTATACCGACCTCAGTTGGTCGAAAGCATGGTAATTACCGACTTTAGCTGAATCTTTTTCTTGGTAGAATCTGACAAGCGTTTTGATGAACAGACGTGTATACTTCGGCTCTTGACTGTCGAGCTTGGCTCTGCTCCTGCTCACCGCTGTCTCATTGTCCGTGGCAGCAGTCATGTTCTCCAAAGAATCGAGGTTGACTTCTTTCACGGTCTGCCACTGTGCTTCAGCCTCTTCTCTGAGATCCTCGAATGTGTAGTCGTCTTTGAGTATTCCGCCTATATTCTGGTAGACAGCCATTCGGAGGGCTTGACCACGTGCGTGCCTGTAGCTCTCTAAGTGGTTTTTCCAGAATTTCTGGACGATATCGTTGTGGATCTCGTCTCTGTGTTCCATGACGGTTTCCCGGTATTCGTCCTCGTATGGTTGTTCCAGCCAGTCTTCGAGCTCTTCTTCGATTTCGCTGTATTTCGGAGCGACCTGTTTGATCACCCACTGTGTGAAGGTCTCCAGCTTCCGTTTTCGCTGGCGTGACAGGCTTATTTTGTCGTCTTTGGTGGCTTTCTCCATGTCTTCATCGAAGACGATGACGCCGAAACGCGAGGCCATCGCCTGGATGTTCATTCCAAGGAACTGGATTAGTTCTTCAAACTGGCTTACAAGCTCGAAGCTGGTTTTCCCTGTTTCTCTGTAATCTTCGAACTCATCATCATCATCTGGGTATTGTTGTCCGTCCTTTGGGTTCGCTAAGTAGGACAATGGGCCGTAGAACCGGGTTTTGATGCTGTGCCCGGCTTTTGTTTGTTCGTGTATTCCTCGTTCCATCAGGTTGAGCAGTTGGTCGTTGAGCTGTCTGCTGCTGGCTCCGAAGTTGAATTCGTCGACGAAAACGGTGCTTGTTAGGCCGTCGAGTATTCCGTTCTGTTTGCCGTCGCTGTCCGCGTAGCCGACTAATCCGGCTGGTGTAGCATCATCGAGTTTTCGACCGACTCGATCTCCTGTGTATGATTTTCCGACTTTGGTGTTGGTCCACATCTGGGTGTGTGGTTGATAGGGTGCTACTTCGTTCGGATCGACTTTTCTCCTGCTGTGCCGGATTATCTTTGGATACATCACTGTCCGCAGCTTGGGATCGGTGTTGTATCCGCTGATAAGGTATTCTTCGATGAGTGAGAGGATCTGGTCGTTGGAGAGATCCATCACCAAGTCTTTGCTCGGGCCGTCGATTTCTTCGGCTAATTCCAAGTAGTCGGTTCCTTCGATGCTTCTCAGCCACTCGCTGTATGATTTGCTGAAGTCGTCGGACTTCCGTTTCAGCTCTCTGTATTGTTCTTTGAAGTATTTGCTTTCTCGGTAGCAGGGTTTCGAGAGGTCTGCAACTTTTATCGGTAGGAAGTTTTCTCCGAGGCTGATTTGCTGGTATGGATCGGTTATGAGCTTGTAGGTGTTTTCGTCCTCGCCTTCGCCGAACTGGATTTCGTAGACTTTGAATTTTGTGTCGGTGTCGACGCTGCCGTGTCCGTTTACCTTGGTCTCTGCTGCGGTTATCTCCAGACGGTTGACGTAGGTGTCGGGAGTTGGGTTGATGTTGAGCGTCTTTCCGTTGCGTAGACGAAGGTTTTCCGTAATATCTGCTTCTGCATCGTCGGTATCTTCGGAGTTTGGCGTTGTTTCTGTCTTTTTCTGTGCCTCCCTCTTTTTCTGCTGCTCTTGATACTCGTCCAACCATTTTTTGAACTGTTTTCTGTTATCTGCCTTGCTACCAGGCATTTCTTTGAATACAGTGGTTTTCTGCTCTTCATCCCATGCTCTGATAGCACTCCATACTTTCCGCTTCTTTTCGCTTATCGTCCTTCTATCAGCTTCTTCCACTTCGTCAAATAGGATGTCGAGGTAGAGATCCGCGTCATCCAATAGCGAATCTATTTCGTAGCCGTTCTCGGTGGTCCAGTCATCAAGATCTATTTCTCTGTCGAACCGTACAAGCTGGGCTTCAACACCGTTTTCTGCGAGTATCTGCGCTGTTTTCTTCGCTCCTTTCCAGCCTTCGCTGTCCCCATCCATTACGATGTAGACGTTCTTGAAGTCGCTTACCCGGTTGCAGACTTTCTTGATATCTCTGTCGCTGTATTGTGTAGTGACCGGACTTGAGACATTGTATCCTGCTCTGTGAGCTGAGATGGCGTCTGTGACGCCTTCGGTGATGACTACCGTGTTCTGGTTTTCGCGGTCTTGGTGCCATTCGTAGATTATGTGCCGGTTGAGGGTATCGTTCTCGATCAGTTTCTTGTATTTTGCGTTGCTGTCGGAGAGGATCTGCCTGTATTTTTCAGGGCCGCTGTAGTCGCTTGGTTTCCGTCCGATCATGTACCAGGTCTGTTCTCCTCTGGTGTAAGGGAAGACTATGCGGCGGTACATTTGGCAGATGAGGTCGCTGTCTTTTTCGTAGAAGAGTCCGGAATCGGTCAGCGCTTGCTTATCGAACCGTTGTTTCAGGGTATCTATGGTATCAATGCTCATGAACCCGATTTTTGTTTCGTCTATGAGATCGTCGTCAAAGTTCCGTGTTTCTTTGATGTGTTCGTGGAGCGGTGAATGCTCTTTTTTGAGGGCTTGATGGCTCCATTCGGTTGCTTTGTTGAGGACTTCTCTGCTCGCTTTCCGTCTGTCAAGCGTTTCCTGATCTATGTCTTCCCAGTCTTTCTCAGGGAAATGTTCTCTCAGCCATTCTACGGCACGTTCAACGGAGTTGTACTGTTTGATGTGCATTACGAGGCTGAGTGCGCCGCCTCCGCTTTTGTTGGCGGAGCTGTAGCAGACGAAGTCGTTGCTGTATACGCAGAGGTCGGGAGTATTGCCGTCGTGGACCTCGCAGTAGTATTCTGTGTAGTTTCCCTTTCGTTTCCCTTTCCGTAATCCGAGTTCGGTTACGACTTCTCGGATGTCGACGGTCGGCAGCTCACTCAATTGTTATCACTTCCTGTTCATTGAATGCGATCTTGTAAGCTCCCTGTCGGTCTTGATAACAGATGCCGAGGCCGAGTTTCCAGAGTGTTCGGATGAGCTGCGGTAGGTTGATGTAATCTTCTTCGAAATCTCTGACTTGTTGCTTTTCTTTGAGTAGAAGCGGTGTTGTGACAGCTACGTGTCTGTCGCCGTATTTTTCGAGATCCTTGACCCTGTGTGAGTCGTCATCGTAGTTATATTTGAGAATCTGGATGAGATTGTCGTGGATCTGTTTCAACGATGAAAGGCCGTTCCCATTTTTTCGGTATTCGTTCCCGAGCTTACATTCGATGTAGAATGGGTTGCTGAGCTCGCGCCACTTCATCTCGATCTGTTCGTCTTGATGAAGGATGATGTCCGGTCTCCTTTTTCTACCTCGTTTTGTATCGTGCTGTGTCTGTACAGTTGTGCTGTCTCCACTGGTGTTGATTATTCTTCTTCCGTGGAGATTGGTAGAAAGCTCTTTTGAGAATTGAAGTTCATTCTCGAATGCGTAACTGAGTTTGAGATCGCCGATTTTGCATCACTGTACGATTTTACCTGTCTGGAGTTGGTTTTGAGCTGGCTGCACTGTTTTACCACCTACCGAGTTGCCCAATAACGCTCGATCCAATCTTTCAAGACATCTTCTACGTCAACGGCGACATCTGGGCGAGCTTTGCTTTCTTCAATAGCAACTGCACGTAGATCGGCGACCGTCTCATCAGAGACATTTAGATCTCTCACGGAGTTTCACCTATTAGTTCGGCTAATGCATCTTCGTCAATGTTCTCGATGTTTGGTTGGTGGTCGCGGTTGACTGCGATAAGATGAAGGATGTCGTCTGCCTTGACAACCCCCATTTTGATTGGGTCGCCTGGCTCCATGTTCAGGAGTTTGGGCCAGTCGCCTTTGATGCTGATACGGCTGGTACCGTTGTTTTCGAGTATTTCCGCGTCTTTCTTTTGTAGAATTTCAACCATTGTGATCGACTATATAATCTGCTATATAATTTAATTAATAAACCCTGCCATGTTCAGGCGACAGTTCACAGCCACCAGCAGGTGGCAACAAGATAGGACGCCTAATCCGATACGACGCTTTTCTTCAGCTCGCTCCATTCGCCACCCATCTCTGCTGGGATGTTGACCTCTTCTCCCTCGCTGGGCTTGACCAGAGGTATGTCAACAGGTGCGAGTCCGGTAGCACGGTTGTAGACAAGTGCCGTCCCCGTCTCTAACTGGTTCCGACACCATTCCTTTTGCTCTGTGTCCAGCCCGATGCTGCGTGACATGCTTTCGAATTGTTGTTCGTCAGTGGATGGGAGCAGGATCTTCGTGGCGGTGTTGGCCTTCAGAGATTCCATCAGCTTGGTGGCCTCCTGGTCAGCGGCGAGTATGCCGTTCCCTCGCTTTCGGGTCCGCTTCAGGATGACGTTAATTCTTGGCTGCCCCTTCTTGTTGTCTTCTTTCTCTTCGGGGAACATGTCGTATGCTTCGTCGATAATGGTAACGTGCCGTAGCTGGCTTGTCACTGGTTGCTGATGCCGGTACAGGTGGAGCTTGTAGAGCAGTGTTTCCATTACGAGTCGTTGTGCGTCATCCAACAGCCCGTCGAACTGGAAGACGACGTTACGGTTCACCAGCTCTCGGATGGGTATTCCGCGTCGGCAATCGAATAGCGGGCCGGTGGCCTCGTTGATCGTCTCTAAGCGGTCGCGTACTCGTGAGCGGTATCCGCGTTCAACGTGATCGCGCGGGCTGTACTCGCGTATTTGCTGTTCCAGTATTTCGAGGTCCGGTACTTTCTGTGGATCTGGATTCATGCGTTGAGCGCTATAACAGTCGGAGAGAACGCGGTAGACGAGGTTTCGTGAGGAGATGAGTGCCTGGCTTTCGCCGAAGAGGTCCGCGAACTCTTGAATCCAACGGCTGGGTCGAATGCCCTCTGGCGGGTATAGCGGATTGATTTTGAGGTGTCGCCAAGGTATGACCAGCACGTCTTCGAAACGGTCGTCAGCGAGTAGCGAGTGGTATTCAGGATCAACGTCGAACACCCAGAACGGGATGCCTTGTTGATTCAGCTGCTGTAGAATCAGGTAGTTGAGATTCGTTTTTCCTGCTCCAGTCTCCCCTACCGTCAGAGAGTGCTTCGTCAATTGATCGAGCGGTATACGATACGGTTCTCCGTTCTCTGTTTGTCCGAGTTCGATGCTGTTGTCCGCACCTTGAATGTTGATCGGTTGAAACGGATGCTGTAGATATTCGAGCTTCTGGCGTTGGAGTTTCGTGAGTTGTTCTTGGAGTTTCTCTGCTTCTACGGAGCCGTCTTCGAGTTCCTGGAGTCGGTCGTGTAGCTGTATTTGGTCGCGTAAGTTCTGTTCGAGTAGTCGGCCCTGCTTGAGACTGCGGAGATTAAAATAATCGCTCAACGGTAGAATGGGATTCCGAGGCTGAGCTTTGTATTAGGGTTCGATAGTACGCTGCTAGCGGTGCAGCGCTACTGTTGGGCTAAAAAGGGGGAAACTAATATTCTTTATATGACGGAGGATTCGGCTTCTACGAGTGGGTCATCGTACTGTACTGGTTCTCGGTTCTGTGTTTTGGCGAGGAGCTGTTCTGCGGCGTCGGCGAGTTCTTGCCCGTCTTCCGTTAGTTCGTAGATCTTCTTTCTTCCATCAGTATCGGACTCGACTACGTCGTGCTCTTCGAACCGTTTCAGCAGCTTCAGCGTATGGCTATACGTCGAGTTGATCTTATACGCGATGGCTTGGCCGTAGTTGTCCTTACTGGGTTCGCGTAGCGTCCTTAGGATTTTAGCTGGTTTTTCATTGAGCAGTAGATCCATTATTGCGTCATCTGCTGCTTGTTGGTCTGGTCTGGAATCATATTCGGACATATTGGTTGTATGACCCTTAACTCTTTTAAAAGGTCACCACTGACCGGTGACAAACCACTGGTAGTTGGGCGCATCATTGCACTCGGGACCATCAAAGGAACTATGCCGCCGCTGTTGGTGGATGTGGCTATGTCCGGATTGAGTTCGCTGGATCTCTCTGATGCCGAGCAAGACTTCATCCAGAACACTCTGAATGAGTACGCTGCGATCTACCGCGAAATCGACTTCGAGGATAGAGCGGAATCAGATGTTGTACCGCGGCTCATCAACCACCTATTCATCGACGTACTCGGTCACAGCGAGAGCGACTACGAGCAGGAAAACGACTGGAACGACATCATCATTAGAGATGACGATGGGAATGCGGTGATCGTGGTTGAGGCAAAGCGCCGCTCCGTCGACGTAGAAAACGGGATTGACCAAGGATTCGAGTATGCTGGTGACAGAGGCTATGTGGAGTATTTCGTCTCAACTAATATTGATGAGTTCCTTTTGTACAAGACCTGTAGCGAAGATCATCCTGATGCGAAGAGTCACGATGGTTACACCGCTCGGAAGATAGCGGAGGTCAACTTCGAAGGAATGGTTAACGCTGATAGTGGGCGTGCCCTTCTCAGCGCGGTCGATATCGAGGGGTACCAGGATCTATTGGAGTTGAATAAGTTGAGGCGTGAGGAGGTCGCTAAGCTCAGTAAGTTCAACGAGTTTGATATTCCGTCTACTCAGATCCAGAGTGTGGGTTCGGATGAGGGATTCAACAATCTGCTGGATGCTCTTCAGAAGTGTATCAACGAGTATTTCATGGTCTATACGTTGAAGCGGTTCGACGAATATCAGCGCCTGTATTCTGAGGTTAAGAAAGAAAGAGATCAACTACAGTCGGAGCTTGTGACGGTACGGGATAGTGGTGGTGAGGATACGGAGGAGGAGGCGGAGATCCGTCGGCAGCTTTCCGAGGTTGAGGAAAGGTTGGAGCCGTACCGGCGGTTTCACGATGATTACGAGGTCTGGAAGCAGCTGTCGAATCGGGTGGGCGAGAACGAAGATGAGAATAAGCGTGTCTTCTGCCGTGAGTCGGTCTATACACAGATCAATAAGATTCTGTTTATCCGGATAGCTGAGGATAAGGGGTTGTTGAATCAGATGGTGAGTGACGGCGGTGTGAGGGAGTTCTTCGATTTCTGGGAGAATTACGCCAAGTATACTGGTTCGGCGAAGGATTATCGGGACTTGTTCGATGCGGCGTGTGATGAGATGATGGAGCTGTATGAGCACCTGTATTCTGGCAGTATCTTTGATTGGGAGCTACGGGATGGTTCCGCGCTCAATGAGATCTTCCAGAAGACGTTCTGGCATCTGAATCATTACGATTTCTCAGGTGTTGACCGGGATGTTCTCGGTCATCTGTATGAACGGCATTTGCCGAAGGAGGAGCGTCAGCGACTGGGTGAGTTCTATACGCCGACAGAAGTGGTCAACTTCATTCTGGACCGCTTAGAGTACACTCCGGATCAGCCGATTGAGCATAAAGATATTCTTGATCCGGCGACTGGTTCAGGGACGTTTCTGGTTCAGGCTGCTAATCGGTTGGTTGAGCGGCTTGATCGGAAGGGTGTGCCGCCGAAGCGTGCTTTAGAGATCGTTCAGGACCGGCTTCATGGCCTTGATTTGAATCCGTTCGCTGTCAATATCGCGCAGATCAACCTTGTCTTCCAGATTATCGATCTGTACCGAGAGGTGAAGGAGCAAGATCCGGATTACACGATTCAGAATTTCAAGATCTATCAGACGGATTCGTTGAAGCGAGGTGTTGATTCGAAGCTGTCCGGGTTTTACTCGGATACGATTGCGAGGAAGTACCAGGAGGATAAGGAGAAGGCGGATGCGATCAAAAACGGTGAATATGATATTGTCGTCGGAAACCCTCCGTACGTCTATTACAATGACATTCCGAAGGGTCAGCGCGACTCTTATAACGATGCTTTCCCGAATGCAGCTCACCGTCAGTATGACATCTTGATCTTGTTCATCGATAGTGTTCGAGACTGGTTGAAACCCGGTGGTAAGGTCAGTTATATTACTTCTAACAAATTCACAGGTGCTCAGTATGGTGAGAAGCTTCGGAAGACCATGCCTCGCTATGTATTTGTTGACGAATTCGTTGATTTCGCGGATGCTGGAGTGTTCGAGGACGCGGTTAATTATCCATGTGTGTTTGTGATGCAGAGGAAAACTGACGAGGAAGAGAGGAATACAGAGGAATATAGTTTCCCGTTTGTGGAAGTCAAGGAGGGAATGGATGATGTTTCTGACCTTCTTTCACACATCAAGTCAAATATCGGGGAGGAGCATGAAGATGAGTTTGTTAATGCTTTCCCTGTCTCTTCAAATAGTCTGGATGAACAATCTTGGAAATTCATCCCAGATGACGATAGTAGGATACTAGAACAGATCAATAGCGACGTTTCGCATAATCGTACGTTTGATGACGTTTGTAAGCGTATTGAAACCGGGTTGCAACCAGGATACAATCCTGCCTATCTTGTGACTGATGAAGAAGTCAAGGAAAAGGATCTGGAGGAAGAGATTATCTATCCAGTGCTTGAGGGAGAAGAGATTAGACGCTGGAGAGACCCTATTCATTCTAAGAAGGTTATATACGCTCACAACGATTTGGACATAGATAGATTTCCGAACATCAAGGAGCATCTTAGTGAGTACAGAGAGGATTTAGAGAAACGAACTACAATTGATTCCTGGTGGGAACTTCGGCGTGCCCGTCCGGGAGCTATAACGGATGAGCGGAAAATCATCACTCCGGATATCGCCTACTACAGCAATTTTACATTTGTCAGTGGTAGGACTCATCTTCTGAACACGATTTATTATGCCGTGCCTGATGAAATGGATGATTACTCGTTCTTAGTTGGCATTGGGAACAGCATTGTAATGCAGTTCTATATGCGAATGGAAGCACCGACATACCGCGGTTCTTATCTCCGATATTATGGCAATGTGTGGGGTTCGCTTCCACTTCCAAGAGACTCCGAGCTAGAGGAATCAATATCATCGAAAACAGAGGAGATTGTCAACTTTATTGAGGATTTGAAAGATAGCGATCAGATACTCCAGAATCCAGCTCATATCTATGAGGAGTTCAGTGTAGATTCCTTTCAATTGCCTGAACATCCTGCTGTTGAGTCTTATGATTTGAAGAATGTAGAGGTTGAGGACGCGGTTGTTGATGGAAATCGCGTTACTTTTCAGAATCTTTCCTCGGAAATCAGGTTCTTTGATGAGAATGAGGATTATCAAGCCCTTCTAATGGAGATTCTAGAGATGAAAAATCTGGAATTGGCTGACGAGATCAAGAAAATACGTCTACCTTCGGATAAGTCGATGGTTCCAGAATTGCTTGATAGACTTCGTACGGTGCGAGACGAGTTGGAGGAGGCTGGTGAGGAGATGCAGGAGCTTCAGGATGAATTGGACGAGTTGGTGCTGGACCTGTACGGGTTTGAGGATGAGGAGAGGGAGTTGATTCGTGAGCGTACGGATACGCCGAGTAATCCGTTGGATACTCGGATGGTGATTACGGAGTAGTGATTTGTGTGGTGGAGTTGCTGACCCGCTTGGAGAATGAGATGTAGAGCAGATTTCGACATCGATGTAGTCGAACCATAGTAATATACATTGTCATTTTCGGGAGTTAACCATACTTTGAGCAATAACACTGAATTTTTGACGGCTACTGGCCGCAGAATGGTGAACTACCCGCTACCTTGTCTCTTCGAGATGAGGAAGGGGCTTCAACGAAGTAGTGAATTAGGCAGGTCATGCCCACGTGCTAACCTGACAGAAGTCAGGTTTCCTTATTCGTTCAGGCGTGTTCACAACGCTCTCTACACCATCCACAGAACTATCGAATAGCTCTGTATTTGGCTTACCTTTGTGTTTCCTTGCTATGTTCGCAGCTGCATTCACATCCGCGTTCAACTCTGTCCCGTCCGATGCAACGAACAAACCACGATTCCTTCGAGTACCAACGTACTCTTCGTGGTGCTCTACTGGTTCGTTGTCGAGGAAGCTGCACTTACTGGTATGCGATTCATTCTGTAGCTTGAACTCGATACCTTTCTCCTCTAACTTGTGTTTCAGCTTCTGCTTGAACTTGTCATGCGGAATAGAACTGAAGCTTTGATTGGTTCTGTCACCGAGATCGCTATCCTTTTTCCATCCTTTTGCATCTCCAACGATCACTTTCTCAATCCTGTGTTCAACACAGTAGTCGACCAAGCCACGAACAGCTTTGTTGAAGTAGTCATGGATTTTGTTCTCTCGTTTTCTGCGGATTCGCTGCATACGGTTGGTTTCGCGTTCGATTCCTTGCTTATCTTTGATGCTCTGTAGCTTTGCTCTACGTTTGTTGTACCATCTGTTCGTTGATTTCAAAGCACGCCCATCCAGTATGAATGAGCGTCCAGAATGGTCAACACATGTTGCCAAGTTATCGACACCAAGATCAATCGAGAGGAATGTCTCTTCTTCTGTCTCAACCTCTTCTGCATCTTCTTCGTAGATGATTCGGTATTCGAAGTATTCGGCATTGGATTTCGGCAGTATCTGTAATTGCTTGATCTCTGACTGCCGCACCTCTTCATAGGTGAACGGTATCCGGATCTCTTTTCGGCTGAAGCCGTATTCTTCTCTGAACTGCTTCGGTACACCTACCCGGATATAGTCCTCTTTGAGCTGAAAAGATTGATTTGGAAATGTAATGGGATGAAAACCGTCTTTCTCCAAATAATTTGGCGGAGAGCAGTTAGCTTGATATTTTCCTTCTTTCTTCTTTTCTATAAGCTTGAAGAACGACTGAAATCCTTTGTCGGCTTGCTTCATCGTCTGTTGTGCTGCCTGTGACGGCAGTAATTCGTAGTTTTCGTTGCTCTTGATCTGGTTGTAGGTGTTGTAGTAGTTCAGGTACTCGCCGTTGTCAAAGTAGTGCTGTCGAACCTCGTAGAGATGTCTGTTGTAGAGATTCTTAGAGAGTCTAGACATCTTCCGCAGAATCTGATATTCTTCTCTATCCAGACTTCGAAGATTTTGACGCAGCGATTTTTTCATAATCTAATATATGCAATTATATTTTTATATCTAGGGGTGATTCATTCCCTATCTTATTCACTTCGACAACGAAGGAATGAACTTCTCACCACAAATTTGATAAGATAAATGGCTGATGTCTTCTCCGGCCTAAAGACCGGGCCTCTTTGCGCGATATTGGTGAAATGCCGATGTTGTACAGGAATTCATCGAATCCAGTTTTGCTTCTTAGAGCTGGGATGGATCTCAACTATTCTCTCCAATACCAATATAAATGTCATTTTCGCATTGTTTCTCATAATGACTAATGACACTGAATTCTCTACGGCTCGCGGCCGCAAACTGCTAAAATCAGAGACGAACAAGCGGGTGACTGAGGAAGCCGCTGACAAGAACGCTAAGTTGATGCAGGAGTATGGCACTGAGATCGCGGAACGGGCTATTGAGATTGCGGAGCATGCTGGTCGGAAGACGGTTCGCGGCGGCGATGTAAAGGAAGCTGTCCGGCAGCTACGCTAAGTCTGTTGGCGATACTGCATCAGTCGGAGCTCGTCATTGTAACTGTCCCACGCAGGAGCTTTGATTGTACCTCGTTCTTCGGCTGGTGCGGCGTCAAATTGGCCCTGGACACTGGCCTAAAACTGTCCGTTTCGCCGGATATGGTGATGGGATATGCGAAAGTCGGCCCATCTATGAGCCTACGTCCGGTGACGTGAGGTCTTCAAGGGTGATCTCTACGCCCGTCCTCGGCTATGACGTGAAACTGGCCGGTTTGCGCTGTTGGTCCAGCGGTCAACGATACTGGGTGCTAACCGAGCATGTGGCAATACAGGTGTAACTCCTGAGCCCGCAAGTCCAGAAATGGAGCAGTAGGTGGCTATAGCTGCAAAGACCCGGTGACCCGCGTTCGAATCGCGGACGGCGCATTAGCTGGATATGGTTTCCTGTTCAGGAAATCGATCAGGTGGGCTTTGTACCGGCCTTCTGACGTGGCCTACGTCCGGCGACATGCCCTATCAGGCATCTATATCTCTGTGAGTTTTGGAGGCTGGTAGCTCACTCCAAGAAAAAACCGGCCTTTTGCGGCCTTAGTTTAGCACTCGTGTAGGTCAGGAGTAGCCAGCTAATTACTGGTGAAGGCTGATAGAGAAGGCGATACTAACGTGGTGTTGCTGTGAGCGTATAACGCCCTAAGAGTAACCTCGGTTCGAATCCGAGAGGCCGCTGTTTCCAGCCAGTTAATGGTTCAGCAGCTGCGGTGGGGAAACCCGTAAACTCCGCGGAGATCCCGTTAGCGTCGTTCCCTCTGTCTGGCTGGTTTGCCCTGTTAGCTCAATGGGAGAGCGCACGCGGAAAGTCCGCGACATGACGTCAATCTGGAGCCGGAGGACACGTGTAATTGCGTGATAAACGGTCTGCAAGGATCAATGCGGTGCAGTCGTGTGATGCGTGGAGCGGTTTGTAGCCGTACTATGCTGGGTTCGAGTCCCAGACAGGGCTCTCGATACGATGAAGAATGGACACGAGTTTGACGTCGGCGTAGTCGCGTTCTGCAGCGAAACCGACAAAGAAGAGGCTGAATCTAAAATCAAGGAGGCACTGGAGGATCTGAGCGATCCGGATGTAGAAGTCATGACTGCCGAGATCGTTGAGCACCGAGGCTGATGCTGGATGAGCCATCAGTGTCCAAGCTGCGAAGAGTACGCACTGCTGCACGATGAGGATGAGAAGTACCGTTGCCATGAGTGCGGTGAGATAGTCCAGACCCCAGCAGCCCAGAAGTCGAAGTACGTCTCTATTCTTCAGGTTCCGTCCCGAGACCACGAGATCACTGTGGTGTTAGGCTATCAGGTTGAGGCGCGTCAGAAGTTCCGTGATGACCGGTTTGAGGGTAAGCCTGGTGACTTCGAGGACTATCCCGTGCATGTCCGCGAGACTGTGATTGAGTTGCCGGAAGTGATGGATGGCGATGAGCTGCGTGAGTGGGCTTGGGTTGACGGCGAAGAACGTGAGAAGCTTGCTGAGCCGGTCCGTGAGGTCGCAGAGAAGTACGGTGTTGAGCCTGGGTTGAAGAATAACTCGGAGGCCGATACCCAGTGAGGCGTTGTGAGGAGTGTGGCGGCTTCATTGAGAGTGGGAAGGAGGCTGTCCGGATCACGTATGGGAAGAAGCGGAACGCGCTGTTCGGGGATTTCGATGGGTCTCTAACTGCGTGGTTCCATTTGCAGTGCTTGGTGGATATTGAGCGTATTGAGGTTGGTGAGGATGATCCGGGGAAGCGTTTCAAGCGGATCTTGGAGGAGGCCTGATACTCAGTGAAGGAGAATCTGGTTTTAGCTGGTTTACTCATTGCTGTTGTTGCGGTCTCTGGCTGCACTTCAACCACCTATACGATTGATGAAAGTGATCTGGAAAATAGTATACGTGAGATCAATGGCACGGATTTTGATAAGACCTGTTTTAAGCAGGGTTACAATACAGCTTATCGTCTTAGATGCACGGATTCTGCGTACTTCCAAGAGAGGGAGTACACCTGGATTCGCTGTAGTGAAGGTGAGATGGTTCAGTGGCCGGAAGCTGTCGATCAAATTTGCTCAGTATCTGAGTATGACGGTGATCTTCCCATGAAGCAGAAGGGTGGTGATTCGGATCGATCTGGATGAGCTGATAGTCAAATCCCTGGCTACACTGGTTGGATTGGCAGTTTTAGGAACTCTATCGCTGCTGTCTGTGGTTATGACTGATATCGTAGTTACCCCGGAGATAGTCAACGTACTGTTTGTGTATGGGTTTCTCGCGGCATTGGCAGGTGTGTTTGTGTACTCCTGCTATCGGGTTGGCATGGTTGTGCTCTATATTGTGCTTGTAGCAGCCAAAGATAATGAAGAGAATGAAGCAGCAGGAGGTGATTCCGTATCGAATTGAGGACTGATCGGGTTCTGGGCGATATCTTGATCGTTTCTCTGGTGTTGGTGGTGCTGTCGATCCCGTTCCTGTACGGGTTCCACACTGCCGATATCGAGATGTATCCGATGTACAACGACACAGACGGCGATGACGAGTATGATACGATTGTCGGGCTGTCTCCTGCTGATTGTTTTGAGCAGTATGACCGGTTTGAGAACCCTGAGCTGCTTTGTCCGAAGCAGGAGAGGTTTCAGCGGATTGATCACGGCGTATTTATGGCAGCTATTGGCGGCGGTATCGCTGTAGCTGTGTTTGGGTTCGGAATGGTGCTGGCCGGTTTGTTCACCCGCTATCTAATACCAGAGGAGGCGGATGAGCAGTGAATCATGGTTTCAGGTTTGTCCTGGTTCTGCTGCTAATATTCGCTGTTGCTGGTGAGCCGTGGCTGTATCCGACAGAGGTCACGCACTGGGAGCAGCGGGAGACACCACTGAGGTTTCATGACTCGCTCCAAGAGGACGATAGGTTGCTCTGCACCGATGATGTGCTTCATATGAAGACGCCGAGGTATGTTGAGACGGAGTATTCAGGAATCACTCGATACGGTTATAATCACCATCTCATTTCTGCGAACGGTTCCGGTACGTGTTTCGTTAAAATCCGTAGTACGAGGACTCAGCTCCGGTGGTACAACCACATGGTGTTGAGTTGGTAGAGGCGTCTTCTGATGTTTGACGACGGGGAGACGAATCTGGATGATGTCATCAGCCATGCGCTTGATCAGGGTTACACAGTTGAGATCGAGAAGGCGGAGGATCACGGCTATCGCGTTGTTGTGGACGGCGTAGCGATAACGAGGAGTGAGCGATCAAGCCGTGACACTGGATTGCCGCACGAGATCTTCTCTGAGCGTATACGTGAGTCCGTTCCTGACGAGGTTCGGGATCTGATTACGCGGTTGAAGCGGCAGTTTGTGGCGGAGTACAGTGAGGAGATCGTGGAGTCGGAGAGCAGTCCGTGGTTTGTCCGTGAGCTGAGCCGCCAAGGATTGTTGAGCTACGAGCTCCGTGACTGGGTTGATTTCGATGATCCGAAGGCTGTGAAGGCTGCACTGGTGAAAGCTGATTTAGATGACCAGATGGAGGCGGGTTTTGGTTGACTCGTATTCCTGAGTCCGGTACGTATGAGTTGGTGAAGGAGAGGCAGGAGTCTCGGTTTTGGGAGCTGCCGGAGGGTGCGATTGTCTTGAAGGCGTCTCTCGGGTATAGCGGGAGTTCTGCGCTCGTGTATCTGAAGCCGGTCGGGGGTGAGGATCAGTGATTTCTGGTGTTGAGGTGTTGATCGTGTTGTGGTTGCTTCAGGCGGTTGCCTTGGGGGCTCTAACGTACAGCCATCATCGGCATGTGTCGGATGAGCGCCGGCATCGCAGTACTGAACCCTAATTTTCGGTGCAGCGAAGACCTATTAGGGTAGAAAGGAATTAACAGCACCAATGCTGGCTCATATTCTGCAGGCGGGCTCTAATCCGAGCGAAGGCGTTGTATTAGGTATACTTCAAGCTATTCTTACTAGCATCCCTTTTTGGATCGGAGCTGCTGAATTACTCCCAAGAGATAGAAATTTACCCTGGTATTTTTACATGGTTTTCTACTCGTCTTACCTGCTTCTTATATTCGCTTTCGCGTTCACCGTACAGGAGCTGTGGAACATCACCTCTATAGGGTCCTCGCTGCAACTCAGTTTCCTAATTCTCAATATTATCCTATGTGTCGTAGGCCTCGTCATTGGTTTAATACTAGCAAAAGGGCTGAAACGAGGACGCATGCAAGAGTTCGCTCCTTGGGGCCTACTTTCAGTAACTTCATTCACTCTTGCAATCACTACTCATATCACCTTCTCTGGAAGCTTTCCATCTTGGGCATACAGTATCGGTAGTGGAGTCGTGTCAGTTCTATTTTTTGTACTTCCTATAATTGGAGCTCTGGTGCGGAAAAACTGAGCTAATCATCGTCTGAATCAATAACTTGTTCTCTGATCGTCCTCTCGCCGGTGATTCTTTCAGCCCGTTCTACTGTCCCTTCGAGATCGTCAATTTGCTGTCTGACAACTTCTTCATCTACCTCCTCGTCCACTAACCAATCATACAGATATCCTGAAATTATTGTTGCTGCTGTTATTAGTCCAAATCCGGCGAGGAGCATCAGTCCAGTGGGACTGTTCTTCGATATCCGTTTTATTGTCAGCGGCTCTTGATGACTTCGTCTTATGGTATAGTAGTTTCTTTTCAGCATTATCTCGCGTAGAAACCCTGTTTTAGCCATTGTCGAGATTATTGAGTCTATGTCCTCTCCGGTCACTTCTTCATTAAGTAGGCCATTTTCAAACTCTTGTACTTCTTCAATTAAAATTTCTTGATCGACCCCAACTATGAAGCCATTCTGAGCACTCTGAAGCGCGTGATAGACGATTTGTAGGTTTTGTGAATAACGATTGAACAGATCGAAAGAATCAGATTCGTCCTTAATCTGGATTTCTACTACTACATTTTCTGATGGATCGTCAATCGACATGATCTACAAGTCTCTTTCCACGAATGATAGCATTTTGGGTCGGTTATAAGACTGAGAAACAGAGGCACTGCAGAACATCGGTTACGGGTTTAAAGCTGGTTTCCCGGCTGGTTTTCCATGGTACGTGTCTGTGAGCACAAGTTCGAGTACGAGGACCCAAACCACGAGGGCTACAGCATGACGGAGGTTGACTTGTTCCCGGCTGTCGGCGGCAGAGGTGAGGCGTACAGTCTACGCCGTAACCTGGAGTTCGATGAGGTATACGAGATCTTCGATTACCTGCATGAGGAGCCGTACAGCAACGAGGCAGTTGCGTGGTGGGGGAACATGGATGGTATCATCGAGAAGGCGAACGAGCTGGAGGAGGCGGCGACAGGTAGCGGCAGTTTCGAGTACAGCCATTCTCCGGGATTGTATGAGGGCTGTCCGGACGGATGGGAGTACTGAAGTATCGGGTAACTGTAGAAAATTTTTTGCTGTTATAGTTTGTGAGTTGTTAACATGGCGAAGCGCGAGACGCCATCCGAAGGTATTGGCGCGGAAATACCGGAGCCGCCGGAACGTGATGAACCGCTGAATGAGGCTGATTTTGAGGAGGCGGAGCGTCCGGAGAAGGCCGGTGATGTACTGGATTTCGGTGACGGTGATGTTTTGATGGCTAAGGATTTTGTGCCGCGGTTCTTCCGTTCTGATCCGCTGTATATGCAGCTGGAGGCGATTAACGCCTTGTTCGAGCAGAAAGAGTTTGAGGGTGTGCTGTACTACGATACTTTTGATGGTCCGTCTTTGATTGATGCGGATACCGAGTTTCCTGAGGATTGGTGTGCAGCTCTGTGGTTCGAGGATGGTATGGAGGATGTAGATGAGAGCTCGGAGTTGGTGGGTGAGGACTGGGAGTTGGATGAGCTGCATACTTTGCCGCACGTGGATCTGTTTGCTTTGGGTTTTACTGAGGAGGGGATGCGTGAGGCCGGTGAGCTGTTGATGGAGTTTGAGAATTTCACGTTGAAGATTTTGGTGCCGCATCGTGAGTCTACTGTTGCGGATCGTCCGGAGGAGAAGCAGCTGAGTTCGCAGGACAACATGGATGAGGTGTTGGAGCGTTTCCCTGAGAAACAGGAGCAGCTGGATTTTGAGGTTGAGTTCTGGACGGATTTGTTGTCGAGCGGCCAGTTTAACAAGGAGCTACGTGCTTTGAATACTATTCTGCGTTGGGAGGATCGAAAGATGGAGGCGCATGTACGCGGTGATTTTGTGAGATCAGATATGTTGGAGGGTGTAGAGCCTGATTTTGTGGTTCTGGATTTTGATGTTAAGGGTGAAGATCCGCAGGAAGTGTTTGACCGGAGGCCGTTTTCACGGTTTGAGATTGGTAGTGGGGTCTTGTATCAGATCCCGGAGTTCCATCGGGTGGAGCTAGATGCCGGTGATTCTTCGGAGCGGTCGGAGCCGTTGGAAGAGGTTGAGATAGATGTTGGGTTAAGTCATTTGGACCTGTTTTATCCGGTTGTTGACCAGTTTTTGGAGCGTGAGGAACGAGGTTTGGGAACGAGGGAGTGATCCATGGGGATGAGTTATTTTGACGATCTGGACCCGGACGATACGGATTTCGCTGATTTTGATAGAACCAAGTACTGTTTGAACTCTGAAGATGTGCCATATCCTGCGAGTGTCGACGGGTTCTTCGAAGATATGGATCGGATGGTTAAGGTTCAGTTGGCGGAAGAGTCGATTATAGACTTCCATTTTGATGGCCATGTTGACGAAGACGAGCAACTGGTGTTTTATGCAGATGTAGGGGCTATCGAGGTGGCGCAGGAGATCGGGGAGTACAGTGCTGGAAATGCGCGGTCGGGGTACTACTGGCTTGACGATGGTACTGCTCTAAAGTTTGATAAGCAGTACAGCGAGTCGTTACCTGCCAGTTTTGAGGATTGTGATGAGTTGAAGAACATTGATCTGGAGATCCCGCCTTTCGAGGCGGTGAAAGAAGATATTCTTCCTTGAAGATCGGTGGTGTGACAATGTATCATGATTCTCTGTGGTACCCTGCCCGAATTGAAGGAGTCCTTGCTTGATGGGAAAGGAGATACCGACATTCCTGCTTGAGAATTATCCAGATCAGAGTGCTGAGTCCTGATCAGATGGGTTCTATGTCTTTGAACCCGATCATGTTTATCGTGTATTCCCCGTCTCCGGGTACTCCTTTGAAGTATTCTCGGGCTTCTATGGGTGCGTAGCTGTTGTCGCCGACCATTGGTCGTTCGGTTTTGATTACGTATTCTCCGTGTGTGTCGTCGTGGTCTGGTACTTTTAGGAATATCTCTTTTTTCGTCACGATGCCGTCTACGTCGTGTCCTTTCTGATGATCGAGCCGACGCTTGGTTACCAATCTCACCGTGGTTTGGAGCGGGGATTGGTGTGCTACACCGTTCACATCAACAGCGTTTTCGGAAAAGTGTATCTTAACTTGATCGCCCATTTCGAGATCATCGAGCTTGTCGAAGGTATCATCGGCCATGTTTGCTTGTAGCGGGGTTGAGAGGCGATTAGCTTTATAAATTGTTGTGAGATATTGTAAGTTATGAGTGACGATAGTTGGACAACAATAGGCGTACCTCAATCAGTGAAGGAGCGGGTTGATGAGTTGAAGCCGAAGGGGTTGCCGCCGTATTATTTCCTTGAAAATCTGATGGATGAGTATGAGGCGGGTAGTCAGTGAGTCAGGCGCACGCAGAGGCGTATGGCGAATCCTTTGAGGAGTTCGTTGAACGTCAGCTCGACGGTGATAGTCTGTGAAAAGGATGGTATTGATGCTTCTTGCTGCGGTTGTCGCGGTCTCTGGATGTACTGGAGGCAGTAGCGTCGATGCCCCGGCGGAGAAGCGGGTTGTGGAGGTCAATGGTTCGACACAGTGCTGGAGTTATATTGAGTCGACCGGCTTTCTGTTCACTGATGATGTGAACAAGACGGTGTGTTTCACGCCTGAGCAGGTGGTTATTGTGGATTATTCGTCCGGGCCGACCACTCTGGGTCAGGGTAGTTTCCAGGTTCTCGGCACTACTTCGGTTCGTCAAAACAGCGGTGATAGCCAATGAGCGAGAAGATTGAGGGCGAGATGAAGGACCAGTTGATTGCTCATCTACAGCAGCATACAATCGAGAGAGATCGCGTTGCGCAGCTCTATGCGAACCTTGCGGTTGAGAATACGATGCATCCCGGCTCTGGAGCGACTATTGTCTGCCACAAGTGTGGAGGCCAATATCTGCCAGATAGACACGAACTCGTTGAGGCGTTCGGCTATATTTACCACGAACGCTGTGTTCCAACTGAGAATAACAACAACGAGACTGAGGATGATAGCTGATGGGAGCTTACGATATACCTGAAGACGTTGAGATAGATACCGATACAACTGTAAGCGGAGAGATAGAGGACGGTATCGGCTATGTCTGCACAATCTGCAACACATTCCTCTATGCTCCGAGCGAGAGAAAAATCCAAGAGCAATTTATTCGACACTGGCGACAAGATCACAGAGGCGGATTAGACTACAAATCTGCTTATGTTGAAAATGGCGAGGTAAAGAAGCTGTAGAGGCGGAAACTGATATTATGACAGATGATGAGAAGACGATTCAAATAACAGAAGACGATTTACAAATTCCATTAGTCAAAATCTTGACTGGCAGAGGGTTCATCACAGGAAAATCTGGCAGCGGAAAGAGTAACACTGCAGGGAAGATCTGTGAAGAAATCCTTGACGAAGGCTACCCATTGCTGGTGATCGACACCGAAGGCGAGTACTACGGCCTCAAAGAGGAATACGAAGTACTGCACGTCGGAGCCGACGACGAATGTGATCTGCAGGTCGGACCTGAACACGCAGAGAAGATAGCCTACCTCGCACTTGATCAGAAGGTTCCGATCATCCTCGATGTGTCTGGCTACGTCAAAAGTGGTGAAGTCGACCAGCTGGTTCACGATACGGTGAAAGCTCTGTTTGACAAGGAAAAGAAGCTGAAGATGCCTTTCCCTGTCTTGGTGGAGGAGGCTCACGAGTGGATTCCACAGCAAGGAAGCCGTGGCGACGATGGTGAAGTTACAGAGATGCTGATCCGAGTAGGGAAGAGAGGTCGAAAACGAGGGCTCGGACTATGTGCTCTGTCCCAGAGACCGCAGAGCGTTGATAAGGACTACATTACGCAATGTGACTACCGTATCTGGCACAAATTAGACTGGGAGACGGAGCTGAATGTCGTGAAAAGAGTTCTCGGCTCGGAATACACTACAGGAGTCAGCAACCTGGTACCAGGACAGGCGTTTATCGAAGCCGATTTCATTGAATTCGACCACGAAAATGAGAAGGCAAAGAAGGTCAATTTCCTGCGGAAGAAGACGTTCGATGCCGGTGCTACACCTGACCTCGAAGATTTCGAGCGACCAGAACTAAAATCGGTATCTTCGGATCTTGTCGATGAGCTCCAAGAGATTAGCGAGCAGAAACAACGTGAACAGGATAGGATTGCCCATCTCGAACAGCAACTCGAAGACAAGGAAGAAGAGATCACCGATCTGGAAGAGGACCTTGACCGGGCTCAGGACATGAGCGATATGGCCCAGCAATTCACTCAAGCAATGGCATCCGGTGGCAGTCCAGAGGTGCAGGAGAAAGTTGATGAGATCCGTGAGGAGAAGAACGAACGTATCCGAGAACTTGAATCCGAGAGAGACGACTTAGAGAGCGAGTTGTCGAATGTCCGTGAGAGCCGCCAGGAACTCCAGCAGCGTGTTGAGAACTTGGAGGAATATGAGCAGGCGGTTCAGCACATGGATGAGCTAAGAGAAGGTGTGAGACGGATGTCTGAGGCTCTTGGTCTGGATGCTGCAGGTAGCGATGATCAGCTCAAGAAGAAGCTCCAAGGTAAGAACGACCGTATCAGTGAATTAGAGTCTAAGATATCTCAGCTTGAGAAGCAAGGCTACAGTCTTGATGAAGAGTTTGAGGGTAAGATGGATTTCCTGAAACATGAAGCAGTCCGTGACGAGATCTCGAAGGCTTCTGGGAAGATGCAGACTAATGAGGAGCATACTTGGGATGTTCTCTCTGTATTGGTTGATCAGGATAAGGTAGAGCTCGACGATATTACGCCGTTTACTGATGTTTCTCGAAGCAGTGTGTCGAAGATTCTGTCGAAGCTACAGAACCACAGTATCGTGAAGAAGAACAGAGAGAGCAGAGACACCTATTTCTCACTGAATACGGATGGCATGAAGGATATTGTTCAAACCCGGAAGAAGCGTTCAGAGATGAACGAACTCAAAAACCAGGTAAAGTCGTAGAGGTGCTGAAATAGTGACGGAGAAGGCGATGCATATCTGCAGCAGCAGTCATACTCCTGACGCGGAGGAAAAGTCGTGTGTGGACTGCGGTCGGACAATTTACTCTACGAATTCTGGTTTCGATACTGGGAATGGTGAGTGGAGTGCTGATCTGAGTGAGGCGGCTGATGAACGGATCTTTGTCTGTCCTAAGTGCGGGATGAGAAGAGCGCAGAGTAGAGGTGTTGCAGGGTGACCGATTCAACTACTAATTCGGTAGATAATGGTAGTAATTCCGTAGGTCTGGAGCCAGCGGCCTATATTGCGAGATTCAATCATAAAACGGACTCTGCCCACACTCAGAAACCTCACTGGGTTTCTGATAGTAGAGTAGAACCGTGTTTTGCGGCCAGCGGTATCGAGGGCTGGTTCGAAGATCTGCTTTTGGCGGTTGAGAAAGCAGTCAATGAGGCTGAGGTTGAGGATCATGCGTGGGCGTTCAAGGTGGCGATGGTTGAGTTGAGACGCAGGGATTTCGAGGATCTTCAAAATCCGGTGGAAGCCGCAGAAGAGGTTGTTCAAAGCTTGGAGGTCGATGACTGAATGACTGAATATGTGAGAGTCCGTTTTTGCGGCAGCTACCCTGGGATTGTAGGAACAGACTCAGTGAAATATGGTCCTTTCGAGGATGGCGATACAGCTGAAATGCCTGAGGACAGTGCCGAGGTTTTGATAGCCAGAGGCAACGCAGAAAAAGTCGAGGAAACAAGTGATGACAATTTCGACTTTAGAAGTGCGACAGGGATCGCGCCGGACGTGGAAGTTGTGGAATGGGTAGAAGACACTGACCCAAAGCAGCCGAAGAAAATCCGGTTGTATCACAACGGTACTGATTACGGGGTTTTCGTAAAGGAGAGTGATGAGCGCTGACGCATCTCAGGAGAAGTAATCACCCGGAACCAGATATGATAGCAGGATTCACACTGGGATTCGCTCCAGCACACTATTTCATAAGTACGGAAGTAGCTGTTGCGCTCGGTATTGCAGGACTGTTCGCAGCCCTAAGTCTACACGGTTACATTTATACAGGCGAGAACGAGAAAGCTGATGACGAATCTACATAGTGATGGAATCGGTTTGACACCCTTCTCTTCCGGTGGTTTTAATGCTGTTTTGTCCTCGTACTGAATCACAGGATGGCGCATCATTCTATCTGACGTGACGTCCTGTGAGGTGGCGAAGTCTCACACGCTCCTTCGCCATTTCTGACGGTTGTTCGACGGTTAGCCTCGGCTCAGTATGTTCGTGCTATTGCATTCTGGGCATTGAGTCATTGTGCCGAGTGGTGGTGCGTCGACCTTGTTCCATTCGTCGCTACCGGCGGGTGCTTCGAATCCGCATTTCAGGCAGCGTGATGGCAGCTCTGTGGAGCTAGTTCGGGACACAGCGATTCCCTGGTTTCGGGAGATCTCCCAGTGCTTCGGTTTCGGACTCTGGATCGTCGTCAATCAGGAGAGTTCCTTGCGCCATAGTAGCACACAACATTCGGTGGTGATGTAAAGATTTCTCCTGTTTCAGGTCCAGGAGATGGAGAGGAACACAACCTGTTTTATAAGCGTTGTTCTGGATGAGTTATAAAAAAGTTGTTGTATCTGTCTATACATGGCGTCTCCCACAGACAGCCCTGACTACGACCTCGAACACCTCAAAGAGCAGGGACTGGCCCAGAAAGTCAAGAACGTCGACACCGGCGAACAATACTACCGGCTGCGCCCAGACGCCATCCAGAAACACAAGCACCTGATCCAGCACGACGACCAGGTAGCGATGGCAATCTTCGGCCTCTACCTCAACACCGCTAAACAGGAAACAGAGAAGGAGATTCCGGAGATACTGCACGAGGCCGGATTGATCTACCGGGATACCTGTAGCCGGAACCTGTTCCGACTGATCGATGACTCGGAGATCAACCAAAGCTGGGATAAGATTGTTGACCAGCTTAGCGAAGAATACATCGCCCAGTACGACCCCTGATGTAGCTCAATCTATCAGACCTCGTTGAAACAAACCCATCGCTTATACGCTAATATCTTGACTCATAACTATGGCACGGAAACGTCATTGGACGAACCGCACTGAGTCAGACCATCTTGCTGACTTCGCTAATCTCTGGCTTGAGATCTATGATGAGAATGAGCTCTACAACAATGAACGCCTTCAGATGTTGTCCCTTCTTTCGAAGCTGCAGTACCAGATAGGAGAGGATGATCTTGAGGGGATTTCATCGGCATTCACCACACTCAATTCATCTGTTTCCGATATTGAGTCCAGTGTTTTAGAAGATGTACTGGAACCAGTTAAAGAACTCAATATCAACTCTGATGAATTCGATTCACAAAGAGATGAGACTATAGATAAGCTGAAGGAGTTTACAGAGGATCGTTCAACGATAGAAAAAGTATTTGAAGAAAAGGATATCGACGCGAATCCGCACTCATTTAGTCAACGGCTTGAATCTGCTGTCAAACGCACAGCACTAGAAGATGCGGAATCGAAATTGGATATAGATGGTGTTGAGACGCTGATTAACGACTTGCAGAGACAATTGACCTCTACTTCGGTCAAGACAGAGTACCGTAATGAACTCATAGATAATTTAGAAAAACATCTTCTTGAGGAAGATATACTGTCCCAGAATAGTCTGAGAACCAATATTCAGTTTCTATTCACAGAACTTGGGGAGAGGGGATGGCCGAGAGACTGTATAGAAATGGTGATAAAGGCATTTTGGATTGGAGAATATGATTCTGCAGAAGATCGCATCGCTGTTTATACTAATAGAGTTCGGGATATCGATACAGAAACGACAGTTTATATCCCATTACTAGACTTTCCGAGCGAGTTGTCAGGGATTAGTTTTGCTGATGTATTAATAGAGGAACGAAATGCTGACCCGATCAAGTTTGACGAGCGGTTTAATCCAGACTTTGAGAGACTTGAGGAAGATATTAAAGATGTAGACATGTTCGCAAAAACGACGGTGACAGGGGACCTCAATCAATTAGCTCGTTTACGAGCAACTGAAAATCTTGAGAATGTGTTTGATGCATTAAACTTTGGCGAGAAGTATCCTCTTCAAACACCAGTCAAAAACGAGATAATGCGGTTCTACGCCGAAGATGACGACACTACTATTCACTTACTACATGGAAAGGCAGACCTTGGCTTCCTCGATATAGCGTCGCCCGAACAAGCTTTCGAGAAACTTGACCGTTTTGAAGACTTATTCGACCGAAATAGAGATTCGGAGTTGGAGAGAGCGATAAAAAATGCTATGCGTTGGCACAGATATGCAATTGAAAGCAACTACCCCTCAGACAAGTTTCTAAAGTTTGTAGTGGCGCTAGAATCAGTTTTGGTACCGGAAGAAGGACCAGGTAAAACGCCGAGCATAAAGGAAAGGGGTGTAAAATTGCTGGGAGTTCTAGGACCGTACCAAGACGAATACAGACAATTTTTTGATGAGATGTATTCAGTACGAAGTGAAATAGCTCATAGTGCAGAGTACCGGTTATCGAAAGTTGATTTAGATTTAGAAAAGATAAGGAATTACAGTGCCCGTATCCTCGGTGCAGTTAGCGAGTATATTGACTCCTGTGACAATATTGAGGAAGTACTTGGTGAGTTGGAGTTAGATAATCAAGAACTTCGGGATGAACGCATCTCGGATGCTCCTGTTGATCTTGGTGAGTCATTCACTGTAGATGCAGATCTCAGACAGTATGATCCAGACAAAGATAAGACAGTGTCAGTTGGAGAGGTACAGCTGCAGGGTATTTTCAAGGACGATGGCTATTTCGTTTACTACAACGCCGATGCTCTGGATTTCGAGAGGGAAACTGAGGACGATATCATCATGAATACGGTACATGATTTAGTATTTGAATACGACGGTGAGATATTTGAGGCGAAGGATATCTCGTTTGTCGATGGTTTTGTCAGTGATTTGGATTGGGCGACTGAGGAGAGTCCTGTTAGCATTCGGTTTTATGATTTGGATGTGATTTCAGGAGGTGAGTAGTGAGCATGTAGACAGGATGGATGTGGAATCCTGTTAGTTCCACTGGAAGCGGAGGGGTTGCCGTGAAAATCGCTGTACAGCTTTGGACTTCAGGTTTTAGCCGAAATAATCTGTTTTTCCTCCTTGTTTTAAATGTGCTCTAGCACAAGTATTCCTCAACCAATGACATCAATACGACAAAAGATGTCCAAGCGGTTGGATGGCGCAGGAATGCCGTCGACAAACTATCTGATTACGTCGATTGCAGGGTTTTTCTTCCTTGCGTCCACTCTCAGCATGCTTGGACAGGCAAATCTAAGCGCATTAGGCGTATCTTTATCTGAATTTTTAGGTTCAACCTGGTTTTCGTTGGGACCGCTCCCGATCATGTGGGGATCAGCTGTTTCGATCTTTGCACTGGCGGCGGTCTACATCGGCAGTGACCAGGACTTCAAGGATTACACCAGTCACCAGAGCGTGGCCGGTATCGGCACGTTGCTGATTGTACTTGCACTGACGATCAGCCCTGATCTGGTTACTTACCTTGGTAACAGTGCAGCACGTTCAGGGCTTGTTGTGCTCCTCCTCGCTGTAGGATGGGCTTCAGCGGTCCAGTACGGAGGTGGCAATCAGTGAGAGCGACAAAGGCTCTCACCGCCTCTTTTCTTTTAGCAGCTTTGCTGGTGGCAGCGACAGGAACAGCAGCCGCCGCGGAGACACAGCAAGTTGAGGACTTCGAAGATGGAGCAGGCATATTCTCAGGGATAGGAGCAGACACCACCTCGAACTACAGCTATGCAGGGACGTACTCCTACTACCTCGGGAACAACAATGTTTCCAACGTCTATGGGAACCACTACTACAGTGACACGCTCAATCTAGAGAGCGGGCAGATGGTTTCTGGCTGGTTCAAGCCGTCGAACATCGGTGCAACACTTGAATACGGTCTTCATCTTAGAAATAGCTCTTACAGCAGCCAGCTCTATGCGGAGATCGCCTCAGATAACGGCAATCTCACGTTCAACGTAGAAACACCGCAGACAGGATCGGAGCAGTACGTCTGTGATCTGGCGGATAACTCAAACTGGCGTAAGATCGAGCTCAGGAAACAGAACTCTACACACTATGAAACACGGGTAACGGATAGCTCTGGAAGCATCCAGTGTCACCCGAGTTTCAACGTAGAGGAGACGTTTGACGAACTGAGAGTCAGCGCCAGTAACGCTGAATCATACACTGCTTACATCGACAACGTAGCTTACAATTACGAGAGTACGACCAGCGACAACACAACCAGTGACAACAGCACGGACAACACTACGGACGACACGACTGAGTACAATATCACCAAGCTTCGTGACGTCCCCGGTGAGCAGAGCTTCACATACCTGAACAGCGGTGACTCAGCGAATATCAGTATCGAGAACGACACAGTAACCGCAGACAGTGACAACGCCGCATTTCTGACACGGCAGATTCGAGCGGACAAGTACGACCGGATCGAACTCGACACATCCGGCTCGGTCACAGTCGAAGTGCTTGACGCCCAGAACGACTCTGAGAATGAGTCCGTGTTGAAGACTGAGACGGTCTCCGGAATGGCCACAGTCAACATTTCAGATGTGAACACGACCGGTATCCAGGTCCGGATGACACTGGATAACGGCACCGAGATCACTGATTTCAAGCTGTACGGCGACACATTCAGCGGTGGCTTGTTCGGCGGAGGGAACCTGATCACAGGCAACTTCTTCGGCAACATCCCGGTTGTCGGCAACTTCCTGTCCGGACTGACAGCAGGTGTCAACAACGTCATCTCCGGCATCCTCAACATCCCTATGCAGATGTTTGAGGGGATCATGGAGGTGATACCGTCTCTATGAGAAGTAGAGGGGCGAAAGCCCTCTCAGTCCTTCTTATTCTTGGTTTGACGATGGGATTCGCTGGTTCTGCCGCAGCGTTCAGCTGGGAGAGTTTTGGAGACGAACTCTGTAAATACCAGTTTACTATAGCACTTGCACCCTACTGTGCTCAGGAACTTGAATCAGAGATAAGCAGCACGCAGCCCAACGAGGTCCAGTTCGACATTTACACGAACTGGGTGGTGAACCACGACCTCCGAGAACAGGACGTGAAAGAGCAGAGAAGCTACCTGAATCAGAGCCTGCCAATGGCGATGGCCAAAGCTAAATTGACGATAATTGAGGCCCGGAACAACGGTACTATACAGGGAGACGCGCAGAAAATGGCTTTAGACGAGATTGACCAGTTCTACACTGCACAGCAGATTTCCACGCTTGCACCACAGCAACGAGAAGTAGTAGCTATCAATAAGACGCTTAATACGATCAATACGACGGATGGGCTATCTACAGCTGACGTATTCCAGAACTATAATTCAGGCTCGTGTAGCGGTATCGGTCTGGAAGGCGGTGCAACCTTTGAGAAAGTGAATTACACGCTCTACAACGGCACCACCCGGCAATACACAGAGATGAGAGCCAACGATTATGGCTGTGGTTCAGGCAATCCTGTGGTTGCTAGTCCGTACACAGACAGACAACCGGTTTATATCGACCGTGTGAAGATTGTAAGCGGGTCAGGCGACAGTGTGAAGGCTATGAATCCGTCTGACTATAGAGATACGCTTAAGAAAATCGATAGCAGCCGTACAATCGCCCGGAACAACGTCATCAACATCACCGACCACTACTACAACAACTACCAAGAAGGCGAGATCAACGTCCCTGATGAGCTTGGGCCGTTGGAGACAGCGATTGCAGCTTCCACGAACTACGAGACGACCGGAGCCTATCAGTACTTGGCATTGACCAAGGTCCAATCTGGGTACGCACACAACTCCTCGTATGCGTTCCAGGTCCAGTGGAACAATCAGACGGCTTGGGGGCAGCTGTTTGTTACCAGAGGAACCTTCAACAACACTCTGGAGGTCAACAAGACCTACAACGCATCTGGTGAAACGGTGATCTTCGTTCACAACATGGAGAACGGGAAAGCTGAGGAAACCCAGTTAGAAGGCGAGTTCACGATCCTGAATATGCGGAACACGCAGACAGGTGACTCGATCAACTCGACCAGTTTGCAGGTCACTGAGTTCTACACGGACGGTGTGCAGGACATGCTGAAGCAGATAGAGAATGCACGGAATGTGCATCAGAAGGCCACCGAGTGTTCAAGCTGTGGCGGTATCGTCGGGCCGACCGGCAGCTGGCTCGCCGACTTCTTCAACAGCATATTCCCAGACTTACCAGAGATCTCCGGGAAGGTAGCAGGGACAATCGGTGTAGTCGGAGCATTGCTGCTGATCGTTATGGGAGCGGTGATCTTCGGATGAAGGTGATGCAGAAGTGAGGGTGAAGAGGCCGACATTCCTCTTCCTCTACTTCATCCCACTCATCTCCGCCGGGTGAAACACCCAACTTTTCTTTTTCTATTTCCAAAGATTTCTTTGTCCGCAGAACGTAGCTCTGACACAATGAGAAAAGATGAATCCCTCCAGATTCACGCATTGCTCCGTGCCCTGAAACAGCACGTAGAGCACGAGCACGGGATCAGTGAGGAAGCATTCGACGAGTACGAAGAACTGGATGTGAAGCCGGAGCACGTCTACAAGAACAAAGGCAAGCACCAGGAGGCAGTTATGCTGCTATCCAAGAAGATCGCTGACGAGCTCGCCAAGGAAGGCAGCTACAGCCCAGACGAAGAAGAGGAACGGGAACCAATTCCAGCGTAGTGATCAGGGATTACTATCTTCGTCAAACGCATCCGGTAGAACGTAGTCGTTAAAGATCGTGTAGAGTTCCAGTAACGAACTTCTGAGGATATGGATGTCTTGGTCCAGTGATTTTCCGCGATGAGCTATGTTATTGCGGACCTGGTAGTAATAGTGAATTGCCTGCTCTGGGTCGATAGTCGACAGTTCTTTGGTTTCTTCGGGTTTGTGTGTTTTCCGGATGATAGCACCGTCTCGATGTTCTAAGACGTCTTCAAGTCCTTCTCTGAAACCATCTTCCTCTATAGCCATCCTTTTTCGTTCATGATAGCTATTGGCTCCAAACCCGTACCTAAGTGTCACATACCGTTCTATTACAGTCCAAAGAAGAAGGTACGCCATCTGTAACTCGAAATATGAGCTGAAGTCGTTGTCTTCAGCCCGTGTGTGCTGCTTTATTTTCTCCTCGACCACATCGAGTGCTTCGTTGAAGAATGGGTCGTTCTTTTCGCCATCCCAGTCTTGTATGGGACTTCCGGAGTGGTCTTCCAGTTTGTGGCCGCCGTTCTTAGGGTTGATACCGACTAAGATGTTCGCGTTGTACTCAGTGTCATCTGCCGTAGCAGTGGTTTGCGTACATCTGTACTGGTTGCCTGGTTCTATCTGCGTGATTTTCATGTACGCTCTTTCGGCGTCCTCTGGGTTGAACCAGAGTAATACTCCGTTGGTTCGTCCGTCTTTCTCTGTGTTCAGTAGAGGTATGCCATCTCTTTCGTAGAGTGGGTGGTCTACGCTGGCTGTTTTGGTGTCGTCAATGAAGTCCTCTAGTCTGAAATGGGCGATCTGGCCGGGTTTGAAGATGCCGTAGGTGAAGAAGGGGCGTTGGAGATTAGAGGGTCGATCCATTGTACCGATCTCATAACGGTGGATGGATGTCTAAAGCTTTGCTCCGGTTCGATTGAAACCGCTGGTGCGTCTTCTGTTCAGCTGGACTGGCAGTAGAGCCGTTCATTGTATTCGACCACATGTATTTTAAGACAGCTAATCAAACTATTCTTCATGTTGTCAACTAGTTTTAGATCGGTTAGAAGCGGCGTTGAAAACCCGGATTTGAGGGATGGAGGTGTGGCATGAGGTGCGAGCCAAACGTTTTGCAGCAGCTTTCCTTGTCCTCGGTTTGGTAGCGGCCTTCACCGGAACAGCACTTGCTTCAGAAACATATACGTACAATAACGTAACCGACCAGCAGGAAAGCACCCATCAAATATCACAGGGCTATCCAGAGGGGCAGGTCATTCAGATGAACTCTGATGCTATCTTAAAATCGGTCGATCTTTTTGACGCATCTGAGAATGGCTACAATATTCGAGTTCACAGTTACAATGACAACAATGACACTCTCGGCTCCAAATTAGCAGAAACTACTGCAGGGTCAGATAAAGCATACTTCGATGTGCTTCTGAAATCTGGCAAAAAATATGCGATAACTCAGAACGGTGGCGGCATGGGAGAAGCAAGCGGCTCATTCCCTCTAAGCTACGACTTAGTATCCATACAAAAGCCCTACAGCTATTCCGGATCTCATAGTGACAGCTACATTGCGTTCCATGCGCTGACGTTTGAACTTCCTAACACAAAACCCTCGATTATAGATACCGACTATGAGCCTCAGAACCCGCAGCAAAGCGACACAGTATATCTGAAAGCCAACGTCTCCGACCCAGACCAGAACCTGGACACAGTGACAGCGACAGTCACCGAATCAGGGAACACAGTTCTCAACAACGTGGAGATGACCCTGAACAACGGACTGTACGAAGCCTCATTCAACGTCACAAAGGAGAACAAGACCTACACAGTAACCTACACCGCCACAGACACCAAAGGCGCAACAGACACCACACAGGAGACAATCGCCGTCCCGCTCAACAACGACGACCCAGAACTCGGCAACCTGAGCAGGACACCAAAAGAACCGAAGATCTACGACTCACTCAGCTTCTCCGCTGACGCAACAGATAGTGACACCAACCTCGCCGGACTCAACTTCACACTAACACGGAACGGCAAAGAAGTGGTCCACCGCGAACTATCCGGCAGCGGAATCTACGACCTCAACGATATCGCAACTGCAGAACCCGGCAGCTACACAGCGAAATACGTCGCCTACGACGCCAAAGGCTCCACAGACACCAAGACACAATCATTCACGGTAGCCGACCCAACCACAGGCGTCAGCATCACACTCCGCGACGCACCCAGTACACAGAGCTTCAGCAGCATCCAGAGCAGCGACAGCACCAACATCACCGTCGAAAACGGGACTGTCAAAGAGGACGGGACGGACGCAACCTACATGACACAGCAGATCAACAGCGATCAGTTCGATCTGGCCGCAGTCCACATGTCCGGCACCGGAACGCTCGACGTCGAGAACCTGACCGGTAACGAAACCACAGCGATCACACAGAGCCTCGTGAGTGGAGCGAACACGGTCGACCTCTCCAGCCTCGACACCGAGAAAATCCGGCTCAAAGTCAAGCTGGACTCCGATTCAGGGATCACGGGCCTGCAGGTGTACGGAGAGGATTACAGCGGTGGCTGGTTCGGCGGTATTGTCGGACCGACCGGCGGCTTCCTATCGAATGTACCGGTCTTCGGCGAGTTCCTGAACGGAGTCGCCACAGGGATCAGCAACGCAGTGAACGCTGTGCTCTCAGTTCCGCAGCAGATGCTTGAAGGAATACTTGAGGTGTTACCGACCCTGTGAACACGGATGCGGTCAAAACCTTCTACCTCCTTCTCATCTTCATCTCCACCGTTTCTGTAACCTCTGCCGCCTCACCGTCTTCCCCTGATTCTACGAACCAGACCGGACCAGCAGGAAACCCGGTCGAACTCGAATGGAGAGACGGCACCCTGCTCTACCAGCCCAACTGGACCAGCAACGGAGCCACATTCACCTTCGAATCCAAGATACCGACATCACTAACAATAGTAGACATGAACAGTATCGGCGACAGTGGTAGCGGAGACGTCGCCACCAAAACAATACGACTGACGCCTAACGAGCAGAAAACCGTGCAGATGGATCTGAATAATGAAGCCGGTTCACTGGGCGTCACCATATCGAACGGAAAACAGATGAAATACACCTCAAACCCTCAAAAACCTCTCTTCGAACAGATCTTCCGATGGATGCTCTACGCACCAATGATAATCATGCCAATCGAGATCGCCGCAGGCACAATCGGAATTATCTGGGCACGGAAGAGAAACCTCAAGAAAAAACCAGTACAGGTAGTGTGAGAACCAGTAGTGAAAACAGAACAGATAGAACTCAAACGAGACGCAGAAACACGATCCGACAAAATCCTTCGGCTGGCGATAGCCTACAAGAACTGGGTAGGGGCCTTCGTCGTTCTATTCGCCATCGGAATCCTGATGCGGTGGATTGTGATACCGCTCGGCATCCCCAGCTGGGCAGCGATCATCGCAATCCTCTCAGCCATCTGCGCAGCACCCTCATATCTCACAGCAAAATGGCTCGCTGACAAATTCTACGAACCAGATGTCGACTTCATGGTCGAACTTGATGGCGCATCGAAACACGCAGTCCGCGTCTACAAACAATTGAAAGGCGAATTCCTGAAACAGTACGAGAAGAAACAGCAAGAGCAGACGTGGACCAACGAACTCTCGAAGAACGTCTACATGTTCAGAGACATCGACCATGACGAGAAGGTCGCAACCGGAAACTACCCTACGGAAACTCCTGACGTTGAACTCCTACGAGATCGGGAGCGGATAGACGCTCAGCGCTGGGAGAACAACAAATGGGTGCGCGTCGGCTGGAAACTGTTTGCCCGGTTCGAAGCCATCGAAGATAACGTCAAAGGCCGGTACTTCAAGAGCCTGGTCCGAGAGGGAATCGAGCGCAAAGCCCACAACCCCGACGAACTGCTGGCAGAGATCGAAAACGACATCGAGGAACTCAAAGAAAAGAGCGAGGAGGGAGACAGGGAGAAGCTTCAAGATATCATCAACAATGCAGACCCCGGTATCGAGATGAAAGACATCGATATAGACCAACTGCAGGGTGACAAGGAGCGGTGAGTGATAATCAGCGCTGGGTGGCCGCTGAGTTCCGTGAAGCCCTGCTGCGCGGCGATATACCTGCACTGAAAGAAGCTGGCCTGCTCGACCAACAGGATATCAACTGGTTGCTCTCGTTCAAGCAGTCTGTACCCGAGGCAGAGGAAACCGACCGCTACGAAGAAGAACTGGAGAAAGCTGTCTCGAAGAAAGTCAGCAAAGCAGTGAAAAACGGGAATATCAGCGTGATGGCGCACGGCACGGGCGTGAACTCGCAGCGCGTGGAAGCCACTGGGTACGAACGCCTTGTGAACGCGATCAAACCTGCCGCCCACCAGATCCTGATCAAAGGTCCGAAGGGCAGTGGAAAATCCACGAAAGCCGTCGACCTGGTAAAGCAGCTGCACGACGAGTTCGACGGCGATCTCAAGATTATGACCAACATCAAGGGGCCTGACGAACATGAGGCCGTCCGGTTCGGTGAGACGATGTCCGAGTTCCTTGAGTTTGCGAAGGAAGACGGTGAAAAGGTGATTATCGGCGACGAGTTCTCAACCGTTGCGAACGAGTGGACTGGCGGCAGCGATGTCAAGGACCAGTTCGGACGAGCGATCAATGCCCTACGTAAGTCCGAGGGTGGCTCTACACGCCTGATTATCATCGGTCACGAGCACGATACGGATGTGGCGAAGATTCTGCGTGTGCAGTCTGATGTAGTGATACGAGCGGATGGGAAGAAGCGCGAAGGAATGATTGACAAATTAACTGTATTTGAGAGTTGGAATGACTACAAGAATCACCAAGACTGGTTCCGCGTGCGTGGGATGCGCGATATACCGCAGGATTCGCCGTGGAGCTTTGACGACAAGTACTTCGCCCACTTCGAGTTCGACCTGGACAACCCTGAGAAGCAGATCGAGCGCGGGAAGCTGATTGATGACTGGGAGAAGTACCAGGAAGAGGATGCTGAGGATGATACGCCGGATTACAAGCGTATCAGATGCCGTGGTGAGAACAAGACTGGTGAGCGATGTGGCTCACTCACAGATCATGAAACAGGTTACTGCCCGGTTCACCGTGAACAAGGAGATGGCAGTATTGATCCCCGCCGTGAATGAGTTTCGGCCCTCACACGCACGCTAATATAGTGCTATTTCGACTCCCCCTCACGCGGCCTTTTACGCGCGTACACGCGCGAGCCCTGCAGAACTGATTTTCTAAACTACTGCTGTTCCGGATGTGGGGTGGTGTCGGTGATCGGCTCCCTCGGATTCATCTTGACTGCGATGGGATTCGGTCGAGGATGTGTTTTGATCGGTGATTTCAGCTCTCACTTCGATATTGGTCTTGTTTCGGACCGGATCTTGGCCTCATGGGCATGGGTAATCGAGGAGGATACCCTATCCGTTATCGGAGTCATCTCCAAACTTGATACGAGGCCTTGCTCTCATTGAATAGAACCGGTCGAACGAATCATTCTCAGAACCAAGAAGCTGATTTCGTAGAATCCGCTTCAGCAGGACAAGAGTCACTTCTTGCATCTCAATCAATTCACCTGTAGACACATGAGGATCACCATGAGAAACGTAGTTCCTTCCAGGACTCCAGAAATATGCCGGTGTATCCAATTCATCCACGTCTGGAACAACCTGCGAAGCTAAATCCTCCGTCTCTACATCAAGCTTATCAACCAAATGCTCTATTTTCGGCCCAGTTGATGTAGACACCTCATCCTCCTGTGCGTGCTTGAGCGCAAGTAACTCGATTGCACTACATGTGCTCAACATCTTACCCTCAACTGGCCGGTCCGGATCTCTTGCATCGATATAGTACCCGAGTACCTGACGGACCCGAAGATCATCGCGTACACGAGGAGTATAGTTCTCATAGGCTTGTTTGACATACTCTGGAAAATCACCCCGGAGTACATGATCTGGAAATGAGCTAAATCGTCCGCCGACATTCGCCGTACTCCCTGTTTTCAGCAGTTCATAATGAACATCGAGATCATCAACTGAGATTCCGTCCATAGAGATAATCTTTGCTCGGATTAACCGAGGTGCTGTCTCTTGGATCAGCTGAGATATTTCGAGAACCTTATGAACTGATTCTTTCGCCATTTCAACCTGATGAGCGAGATCGCCATGAATCCGCTGCTTAACACGGATTTTCCCGGTCCGGACTGGTCGACGATGCTCTTCGATTGCTTCTGTTCTTTCTTTCGTATCTGTAAGCGGGACTCCATATATGGCTCTCTCATCAGATTCGGTATACCGGATTTCGATTTCTTTAGGGATGTCAACATCAGAATTGTTCTGGTTAGAGATTTGTTGAAACATATTCCGCGTTTCGGTGTCGACTTCATTCCTTGGCGGTATCTCTGGTTGAAAGCATACAACATCAAATTCGACTACAACCTCGATCTGTTTGTCCGGAGCATGATCCGGATCTTGAGTCAGAGAAACCGTGTCACCATTGATTGAGAGCAGCGAGCAATCGTGGATATCTCCAGCTCTTACCCTTTCCATATGGACGTCGTATCCTCTTTTGTCGACACCCTCAACCGAGGCCCAAGAGCTGTAAATATCTGTAAACGGATGTACGACTCCTTCTTCGAACTCAATTCGTAGATTTCCGCCCTCAGATAGGATAATCCGACCTGTATACGGGTCATCGCCTTCCCCGAGTTCGAGTTCACACGGTATTTCGAGGAAAGTTTCATTTGGTCCGACCATATCCTTAACCCGGATTTTCGCCCGGACTACTTAGTAACTCTGTGAACTCGATCTTGCAGAACCCGGAACTTCCGAAATGGATCATCGAGAAACAACTGTTTTCGGACAACCTTCGAGAACCCCTGTTCTTTATAAGTAAACTTGTGGCATTCAGAAGCATGGGTTTGACCGCTATTTATGTCCGAGTTTCTACTACCAAGCAGTCAAATGATCGCCAGCTGGAAGAGTGTCAGAAAGAAGTCGAAGGTGAGCACGAAATCTATGCCGATATCGGCTCCGGGTCCAAACCAAACCGAGATGATATCCAGAGACTGATCGAAGATATCGAAGCCGGGGAAGTCGATAGGGTAGTATGCTGGGAGATCTCCAGAATCGGGAGAAAACTCAGCTTCGTCTCACAGTTCATAGATCTCTGTACAGAGGAAGGCGTCGAACTCGACACAGTCAACGACATGTTCCCCGGAATCAGGCCCGGCAACGACATCTTCGATAACATGATCAACCAGCTGATGGCCTGGATGATGGAGTTCGAGCGCGAAATGATCAGAGAGCGTGTGCAATCCGGCGTCAACAAGGCAATTGACGAAGGAAAATGGGTGGGTAGACCGCCCTACGGCTTCACGACAAACGATGATGGCTATCTTCAAATCAAGTCGGAGGACTATCTTGCTATGCAGCAAGCGGTCGAACGAGTCGTCCTAACGGATGAATCTGTGAACAGCACCGCCACTGCGTTCAGTGTTCCCACCTCCAGCCTTCACACTATCGTAAATGACGAAAATAAAACGGAGCTGTATCTCTATGGTGCTCACGACGATAGACGACTAGCACACGCTGTTGATGAAGGAGATATTGGTCAGAAGGGTGAACTCAATCGTCTTAAAAATCGACTGAGTGACCTAGAAGATTCTGTACAGAGATAGCCGTAGACTAGTTTTCAATCGTTCCAGTAGGAAGATTTAAGTTGTTTCGGCTCCTACGTATGAGCGAGAATAGTTCGTCGTACGAGTGAAACAGTAAACCAGGAATCGTAGGTTCGACTCCTACTGAGGGCCTGAAAGCGGCTCGGAGTGTACTGCTCTGGAGCTCGTACGACAACAAATAGTAAATATGACAAAGGAAATAACGACGTCAATGATCGCAGGAGCCGTACTACAAATTGCCGACGTGGTGCCGTTGGTTATCGGAGCACTCACCGTCTGTATCGTCCTCACGTGCATCGGCGCGTGGCGAAAGAACGCTGCCCTCAATTCTCCGACCGCAATCCGCTGAGAATCATTTATTGCCAGTTTGGAAGGGGTGCCGCCTCTGTAAGCGGTATTGAGAGCCAAGAGTTGTCACGGGAAATATCGGCAATGATGAATTCCTTCCTGGTGCCGTTATCATCGACCGAGGCCATGATGTCGTTGGCCGTGGCGGGCAACGTCGCAGCAGCGGTATTTGCTGCCATAGTGTGTGAAAGCGTATCACGAGGGATAAGCGCGTCGAAGTTCTCCGGTAAATAGCTGTCTGAATGTGGAATTATCTCCGTCCGTTTTAGAACATCTTCAAAAGTCTAAGTTACGCACTGCGATACAATGATAACTAATCTAACAGAGAGATCGCGGTTCAACTGGGAAGTTCCGGAGTATGTCTTGCTCAGTTTGGCGATGGGATTGGTGGTTGGATTGATCTTCGGATACATCGGTGGCGCTTCGGGTAGCCCAAGTACTGGGTACACTGCCATCAAACCGGGGGAGGCTCACATCACCGCCCGGTACGACTCTGGCAACGAAACTTTGCTGGAAGTGTTCCGCCCAGGCACTACTGGTTACACGATCTGCATGAAGGAAGAAACCATCACCAACTCATCCACGGATCAGATCGAGGCATGGGGCTGTAGCAACTATCCGAACAGGACCCACCCACTGATGCGAGAATCGAACTGACCACCTGACTATAAAAACGACAGTTCCGCATACTCAAACGCGATCTTTGGGAGAAGCTCGCCGCATGAGCCCACGCGAGTCGTCCATTTGGCTCCGTGGGCATTTCTCGCTACCTGCAGAACGGTATCAAAAGGACATATCAGCAAAATCTCGCAAATCCGGGTCGAATGACCCTTCTGGATCGCCGGGATCAATACCGACTTCATTCAATGTCTCTACTGCAACTGAAACTAGATTCCCCATTTGGAGGATCATCTCAGACTTTGATTCCCACGACTTCTCACCGGTAAACCCCATCTCCCAACCACAAATACCATTATCTGGGGATACAGTGATAGTGTGGCCAGCAAAATTAGCATGGGTCGGCTGTCCTGCGCTGTTTTCTGGAAATGACGCAAGAATTACACGAGCACCTATCGAATTATCATTATCTCCTTGAAGTCGTCGTGTGGATGTTGAAACTACCAATTCACTAGCAGTGGGCTCTTCCAAAGTAATGCCAATAGGTATTCGCTGTTCTGAAACAAGAGAATTGACTTTTTCCTTGAGATTATCGCCTAATCGGTCAATACCATATTGCGGAGCTTCGATACCGAGAATGGAGCAGATCGTTTCAAGCTGATTTTGGCTAAGGTCGTGATGTTCCTGAATTGTGGCGAGAAGTTCCTTAGCCTGTGGTTCTGTGAGTGATGTTTCTTCGAGTTGGTTCGGATCTGGCTCGAAGTCACCCACCTCAAGAATTCCTGAACCGTCGGTGTAGATTAACCTCAGCAACTTCAGTGATTTGATGACATCCCAGGAGATCTCGTCCTCATGGCTGAGTCCGTACCCCTCAACGATTGGATCACCCTCTCGCTTGATTTTGTAGTTAATATTTCCGGTTTCGGGCGTCCATGCACGGATGTAGTATCCAGAGTCGTGTTTATATTGTTTGAAGATGGGCATGTGGGAGAGTAATAGGTGGCAGACTAATGCCTTTCGCTGAACAGTGTGCGTCTGATCCAAGAATACTACCAATCACAGACATCTGTTCTGTGGTACTGTCCTACCAGCCGTAGAGTGCCGTATGCGTATTTCAACGCCGAAAACGCACACAATCCTATGCCTGATCATTACCATGAGTCGGTCCGTATCAGCGACGAAACCCTGGTCAACAACCTGCTGGATATCGATGTCGATGACGAAATCGCGGATAGACGGGATCGTATCACGGACCAGATCGAGGAGGTCAAACAGGAGTTGGAGCGCCGGGAGACCATTCATGAGGAGAACGAACGCGATCTCCAGAGCCAGCTTGTACGGCAGAACGAATTGATCCAGAAGGTCAATGCTGGTATCGAGCCAGATGGTGAGATGCGTGACCGGAAACAAGAACTCCACGAGGAACTGCGCCGTGAACGGAAGGAAGCGTTTCAGGACGTGAAAGAACTGAATCGGGAGTTGCGTAAGCTGCGGAAGCAGCGTGAGAAACTGGCCAGCAGTTTGCTGTTCGAAGACTAATGGGGTCCGCAGGTTAGACCAGTTTGCATTGAATGTTTAAATCCGCTCGACACAAGGTTTACTAGCCTAGCAATCGTCCAATTCTCTGATGGCGCTTGGTGCCAAAGGTATGGCCTCGGTACTCATAGGGATCGTCATCACCGGGTGTCGAGTCCGACTCGGGACCGCGACTCGTCATCGGCCAGCGGTCCGTTGTCGGCCCAGTCGAAAAAGCATACCTCTACTCAGCCGATGGTGAACTCGTTGCCACACTCGGTGCAGGCGAACGCGAAGGCTCCCTGCTCGGTGAGGTCGAGGTCATGGACGGTTTCGGCGTCGCACTCGCGGCAGTGGACGAGCGACTCCATCTCCTCGAAGTCGTGGCGGGCCTTCGGCGCGCCGAGGGCGAAGCCGACCACGCGCTCGTCGCTCGTGTTCTTGCCCATCTGGAACTCGCCAGGCGAAAAGCGGATGACCTCGCCCGCCGCCACCTCGTGCTCCTCGCGCTCGCGGCCCACTTCGAACGTCGCCGTGCCCTCCTCGATGTAAAAAACCTCCTCCTGGTCGTGGTGGGCGTGCAGCCCACCCGAAAAGGAGTCGCCGGGTTCGAGTTCGAAGTAGTTCATGGCGAAGTCGGTGGTGCCGAGGTCGCGCGAGACCGGCTTGCGCACCGAGTGCACTCCCAAGGGATTGTTGACGACGGGAACGTCGTCGATGGTGACCTTTTCCATGCGTTGGCTATCGTGGCCGCCGACAAAAACCTTCGTTCGGCGGAGCCACGTCCCGCTCGCCAACGCCACACAGCGACGAGTCCCGTCGAACGGCCCCTGTCATACTCGCCGGTAGTGTCGGTCGGCAAACGATTCCGCCGAACACACTATATGTCGACACAGTCGTGAGCATTGATATAGTATGGCGTCCGATCGGATCACACTCAGCGAGGCACTCTCGATGGCTATCGGTGGAATGGTCGGCGGTGGGATCTTCGCCGTCCTCGGAGTCGTGGCGGCCGAGGCTGGTACCGCTACGTGGATGGCGTTCGTCGCGTCGGGCGTCGTGGCCATCTGTGCCGGCTACTCGGCGCTCCGGCTCAACGCGCAAACGGAAGAGCAGTTGAATCCGATCGCCTACATCGAGCAGTTCACCGGGAGCACGACGCTCGCGGGCATGACCGGCTGGACGTTCATCGCCGGGTACGTCGGCACGATGTCACTGTACGCCTATTCGTTCGGTGGCTACTTCGCCGAACTGATCGGTGCGGACGCGGTCGCGGGTCTTCCGCTCCAACCGCTCATCACGCTGCTCGTCATCGTCGTGTTCGTCGGTCTCAATCTCGGCGGGGCCCACGCGTCGGGGCGCACCGAAAACGTGCTGGTCGGTCTCAAAGTGCTCATCTTGCTCGTCTTCGGTTTCGGCGGGCTCTACTACGGGTTCCAGCGAGGACTGATCGCGTCCGGTTTCGCGGACCTGCAGGTGAGTACATTGCTGGCCGCCAGCATCGGCTTCGTCGCGTTCGAGGGCTGGGAGCTTCTCCTGTTCGATCAGGAGAACATCGAGAACCCCCAACGGACGATCTCGAAGGCGATCTACGGCTCGATCGTGTTCGCGACCGCGCTCTACGTGGTCGTCGCCGTCGTGACGACGAACCTCGTGAGTACGGCGGTCATCCAACGGAACGCAGAGACCGCGCTCGCGGTTGCCGCCGAGCCGTTCCTCGGCCAGTTCGGCTTCGCGTTGATCTCGATCGCGGCGCTGTTCTCGACCGGGAGTGCGCTCAACGCGACGCTGTTCAGCGCGTCCCGACTGTCGCGAATGCTCGTCGCGGACGACCTGCTCCCGAGCCAACTCCGCGGTCGTAACGAGGACGAACCGATCCGTCCGCTGCTCGTTCTCGGCGTACTGACGGCGCTGCTGAGCGGTTTCGGCGGTCTCGACGGAATCAGTTCGTTCGCGTCGCTGTCGTTCATCACCATCTTCGGCGGGTTCAGCCTGCTCGCATTCTTCGAACGCACCTCCATCGTGTCGGCACTGATTCCCGCGATCGGCTTTCTGGGGGCGATCGCCACCATCGCCGGGCTACTCTACAATCTCGTCACGACCGAACCCGACGTCTTCGTCGCCGTGGTTGGCATTTCGGTTGCGGTCGTCGCCACGGAACTGCTGTATTTCGATCGGAAGCCGATCCTCGCCGAAGCACGGGACCTCGAACACCGACTGTAAACGAGGATGCCGCCCCATCGATACGCCGCCAGCCGTTCGGCCTACCCCAGGAGACCGTTCAGGGTGATGGCGACGAACAGGAGGAGGACCACCTCGCTGACGATCCAGGAGTTCGTGTTCATCCAGTCCCGGATCTTCGGGAGGGCGACCTCCGCACGCTCTCCGAGCGCTACTACGGCGAGTGAGGGGAGTGCCAGCAACAGCAGCGTGACGAGGACGAACGGGATCGCGTCCGTCAGCGGGGAGTCGTGGGCGGCGAGATAAGAACCGACGGTGACGGACGTGATGACGTCGGTCGGGAAGAATCCAAGCAGCAGGAAGCCGAGTCGGAGCGAGAATCGCGGCGTGGCCGCCTGGAGTTTCCCCATCCACTTCGGGGGTTCGGACTGCTCGCGCTTCAAGAACGTGCGGACCATGGCGATCAGAAGGAGCACGAGGATGACGAAGTGGACTGTGTCCCCCGAAAAGCCCTGGCCGATAGCACCACCCCCGAGGAAGAACGCAGCGGCGACCACGAGGGAGATCGAGAGCGCCGCGCCCAGCACGAAGGCGGTAGAATTGCGCTGCCACCCCTCGCTCGTGGCGAGGAAGATGGCGCTCAGGATCTGTGGGCCGGAGATCATCACGAGCACCAAGGGGAGAACCGTGAGGAAACTCACGACGGACTCCCGCGTCGCCAGCGGTCGACGGTCGACGCGACTGCCCTCGATACGTGGACCATGCGAACCAGCACGTCGTCATGGATAATCTAGATGTTCCACTAGTTTCCTGAATTTACGGATATTTGTACTTTCCCCGAACGGAGGGCCGAACAGTCACTTTCCGGTTCGAGGACGGCGGAACTCGACGCGGCTCGTCAAGCTACCGTGTCAGTCTGGCGTCGAGCCGTGCGGCCAACTGGTCCGAGATGTCTGTGAGATGTGCCGTCGCGAAGATCGCGACGAGGACGCCACCGGCGATATCGTAGAAGAGGTCGAGCATGGTGTCCTCGAGACCGTACTGGGTGAGGACCTCCGCAGTGCCGAACGCCCGCGACGCCGCGCCGATGGAGAACTCCAGAAGTTCCCAGACGACGCCGAAGGAGACGATGAACAGGAGGAGGTAGACGAACGTGAACGCCGGCGGCATGGCGACGTACTCGGTGTGCTCTTCGAGCGCGCGCGTCGTCGCGTAGGCCACGCCCGCGACCAGCGAGGACGACAGCGCGTGCGTGACGTGATCGTACCACCAGAGCGAGCTGTAGGCGCTCGCGAAGTCGAAAAACGGCAGCGGGACCGTGCCCACGGCGTGGAGGAACATCGCGGTCGTGATCCAGAGCACGATGCCGGCGTCCATCGTGAGCGTGTAGCGGCGTTCGAGCACCGCGGGCAGGAACGTGACCGCGAGTCCGACGCCCGCGTTGACGACGAGACCGGCGTTGCCCGAAAGCGCCCCGACGAGGACGATCCCCACCAGCACCAACTGCATCAGTCGTGCCAACTGCGCCTGTCGAGTGGGCGAGATACCGAGACGACGACGGAGTCTCACGCGAGCTCTCCCGTGGGTCGTTGGGTCGCGTTCTCGCGCAGTCGCCGCCGGAAATACCACGCGAACACGCCGGCGGCGACGAGTCCGGCGACGAGTGTGCGGGCGAAAAACAGCATCAGTTCCGTGTTCGTCGTGAAAAACACCGTCCCACCGAGATAGGTCGCCGCAGCCCACGAGCCGAACGCCCAGATGCCGGCGACGCCGAGCGTGGTGATGACCGCAAACCAGACCGCGAAACCGGGCGTCATACGGACCGTCGTGGTCAACTGGAGTGCGACCACCACGAGCAGCGCGAGCGTGGCGACGGCGATGCTTCGCACGAAGCCGGCGACGAGCACGAGTCCCGCGGCGTTCAGCGCGAACGGGGCCACGGTGAGCGCGAGCAGCGGCCACGGAATCGTCCGCGTCCACGACCCCGCGACCCACGCCGGAACGACGGCGACCGCGACCGCGACGCCCGCACCGACCGCCGTCACGGGTTCGCCGGCGAGGAGGTTGCCGACGGCAGTCAGCGCGAGGACGGCCACGAACAGCCACGCGATGGCGGCGTTCGTCCGCGCGTCCTTGATAAACCACTCTTCGGGAAGTTGCTGGCTCATTGCCTGTACTCCGGCGGCGCAGAAATATAACCTGATCTACAGTTACATATGTATGTGCATATATGAAAGCACAGATACAGTTATGTCGGTAGCGTTCGTGTGAACCGTCGAACAGCATGAACGAACTGATCGTACTCGCATTCGACACCGAAGACGGCGCATTGAACGTCAGGGACAAGTTGAACGACCTCCAGAAACAGGGACTCATCACGCTGAGTGACGCGGCGGTCGTCGTCCGGAAGGGCGACGGCAAGCCGAAGGTCAAACAGGCCCAGAGCCTCGTCGGCGCGGGCGCGCTCGGCGGGAGTTTCTGGGGGCTGCTGATCGGACTCATCTTCTTCGCGCCCATCCTCGGGATGGCCGTCGGCGCGGTCACCGGTGCGCTCTCGGGTCGGTTCGCCGACATCGGGGTGGACGACGACTTCATCGAGGAGGTCGGCGACACCATCGAGCCGGGCCACTCCGCGCTCTTCTTGCTCGTGGTCGAGGCACAGACCGACCGCGTCATCGACGAGATCGAATCGTACAACCCGACCGTGCTCCGGACGAACCTCTCGGCCGAGGACGAGGAAAGCCTGCGCGAAGCGTTCGCCGCCGACGACATCACCGCCTGAGCGACGCAGTTCATTCCTATCGACGTATGTTCTCGTAGTCATTTTCGGTCGTTCCACCGGACGGGACGCCACTCTCGGGATCGCTGTGTGAGGGTACAATCGACCCGAATCCATACCGGCCTGCCAATCGCCCGGGTCAGACGCCCGTCGATCCTCGAAGCGAGGTTCCTCGATCTCGTCCATCGGGTCGAAACCGAAATCGAATCGTCGGGTCCACCCGCGACTACACCACTCGCATCGCACCCGCCTACTCCCCGACCGCATCCTCCACGATCTCGATTTCCTCGTCGGTCAATCCGTACAGCTCGTAGACGATTTGGTCGATCAACTCGTCGGTGCGCTCGATTTTCGCGTCAAGTTCCGCGGCGCGCTCGCTGGCATCCACGTAGCGCTCGATGCCACCCTCGACGTCGGCGAGTTTCGGCAGGGTCAGACTCTCCAGCCTGTCGAGCGGCGAGATCGTCGCGGTGGCGTTGTCCCGATAGCCCGCGAAGCCACCGGCCTCCGCGACCGCGTGGGGCACGAACGCCTCGACGAGCGCGGCCTCGGCCTCACTCAACCCGACGAACTCCATCGCCGGCACGGGGTCGAGTGTGGCGTATCCCCGACTATTCGTCTCGTACTCGTCGGGATTTTCGGGCTTCACATACGGAACCGCCAGCACCCGCAGGTGGTCGCCATCGCGCTCGATTCGCGCCGCCGTCACCCGGAGTGTTGCGAACTCGCTGTCGGCTTGGGTGTCGGTCAGCACCGACTCGTGAAGGCCGCTCGCCGGCTGATAGCGCTCCCCCAGGGGCGGACCATCCGCGTACGTGCCGAGGTAATCGAGGAGATCGAGGTTGAGACCCCGTCTCTTTTCCGAATCAGCCATTCTTTGATTACATAGTTCATTAACAAAATCGTGTGTGTATTTTGTGCGCTCACAAAGTTCATCTGGCAATTCGAGACCATTTTCAATATGGATTAGATCATATAGAATTTCTTCGAAAGAACTCGGAGCAGTGTGCTCTGAATCCTTGAAGTTAATTTCTGGAAGGGGTAGCTCTTCTACATCGTCAAGTGAGATTCTAGGAAATGAATCCGCGATGATTTTGTTGGATGTTCTGATGAAGTACCAAGACAGAAGTGAAGAATTGAGAATAGCTGTCAAGAATTGGTTGCTATACTCCGACACAGATACGATACTCAGTGTAGTCTTGTATCCAACAAAGTCTCTATCTGTATAGGCTGCGTGTATTCTGTACTTTCCCGAATCAGTTATTTCACGGAGGACTACTCGCTCTCCCTTGAAATATTTCGACTCTCTAGGTCGGTGTAGATGATTTCCATAGTCAACATAATTATTGCCATTCAAATTTACTGAATAGCGTGAGATATCGGTTCCGGTCGCTAACGGTAGGTGATTTTCTGTTCTCTTTTCGTTGGAATGAAAAACACGATTCTCAATTTGTTCATTTGTATGATCACTTTGTCCGTAAGCCTGAATGCCGATGGAGACGTCGGAGACAGAGCCAAATCGAACTGAGATGGAATTGATCTTCTCAATTAGCGCTATTTCATCGGATGATTGGCGTATTTCAATTCTATAATCGTCATCGTCAACAAGATCGTCTCGTTTTCCGGTTCTCCTCTCGGTTATTCCGATGATTGAGTCGCCGACATTATGAGCAGATAGAATCGACATCTCACCTCGCGTTTTATCCTTTGTCAGTAACATGATAATCGTGTCAACGGTGGCACCGTTAAAAACACGATTGTCGAAATCTACGATAGACCGTGGCAAACCGTTCTCAATCACATACTTTCGAAGTAGAGATGTATTCTCAAGTGTCAACCATTGCTTCGGAATGATATACCCAAACTCTCCATCATTTCGCAGACGATTGATTGCTTGCTCTATGAACGCATGAAATAGGTCTATTTTGAATTGTGTAGATGAAAAACCTTGTTTCAGATACTTCTTCATAGTTGATTTGGCTTGGACATACGGCGGATTGCCGACAACGGCATCGAAGCCCGCACTCGCCAGTCGGTCGCCGTCCATGTCGAAGAAGACCGCGGGGAATTCGAGTTCCCAGTGGAAAAAGCCCTCCTCGTCGGCCATCGCGCGGGCCGCACGGAACCAGTCGGTTGCTTCGAGGGCGGCCCACTCCTCGTCGTCCTCGATGGCGCGGGCCATGCGCTCGATGGCGTCCTCGGGCACGTCGAGACCGAATTCACTGGCTGTGTGGACCGTCGCCATCGCCTGCAGGTGCTCGTAGAGCGGGTCCTCGCGCATCTCGGCGTAGATCGCCTTCATCGAGTGGATCTCGTCGAGGGTTTCGTTGTCGATGGCGAGCAACTCGCTCATCCGATTCATCACGTGGTCGAGCGCCCGTCGTCGCACCTGCTCGAAGTAGTCGAACGTCGATTGCACGGTCCCGTTCTCCTCGTTCTCGCTCGTGAGTTCGTCGCCGTCGTCGTTCGAGAGCACCTCGGTGATGTCCGACCCGACCAGGGAATTGCCCGCCTTGAGGTGGTGGTCGAGGAAGGCGAGCGGTTGGTCCGCCGCGAGCGTTTCGAGCCACATCGAGAGTTTGGCCAACTCGGTGGCCATGCCGTTCACGTCCACGCCATAGATGCACTCGCGCGAGATCCGCCGCCGAATGTCGCTGTCGTCCTCGTCGTCGAACGCCTCGACGTTCTCGTCGACCTCCCGCACCTCCTCCATCAACGCGTTCGTGAGATAGGCCGTCGCCTTCGTCAGGAAGTGCCCGCTACCCATCGCCGGGTCCAGAATCTTGAGGTCGGTCACGCGCTCCCAGAAGGCGACCACGTACTCCTCGGTGCCCGGCTCCAGTCCCGAAAGCTCCGCCTCGATGTCTGAAAGCAGCGGCCCGACGGTCTCCTCGACGATGTACGTCACCACGTAGTCGGGCGTGTAGTACGCCCCCGTGGCCTTGCGCTCGCCGTCGTCGTTCACCACGTAGAGTTCACCCTGTTCGACCGTCTCGACGGCCTCGGCCACACTCACCTCGTCTGCGGGCTTCCAGACCTGTCCCCCATCGCCCGCGACGGCGGCCTGCGCTTCGGGCGCGACAGCAAATTCGTGTTCGAGCAGTCCCTCGTAGATCGTCCCCAGATGGCGCGTATCGAGGTCGGCGTAGTCCGCGGCGACGTGGCCCTCGTCGGTCTCGGTCGTCGAGAGTCGATAGATCACCTCCGCGAGATGGCGATCCGACACCTCGTTTGCGGCGAGGAATTCGTGACTCTCCTCGTCGAACAGCCCGCCATTGTAAGTTCCTGACTAAAGAAACACTCATTATAACCGGCCCCGTTTGTCCGACTTGAGGGAAAGCACAATGGCAAACAGCAACCGTGTATTAGTCAATCTACAAGTTGACGACGGACAGAGAGAACGATGGAAAGTATACGCCGACGACTCGCCCGAACATGACTCACTTTCCCAACTCATTCGGTTCGCCGTCGAACGTGAGATAGGAAGTAGCAACATGACTCAGGGGAGCGATGGACTCGGCGACGGTGCAAGCGAACAACTCGCCGAACTCCGCGAAGAGAATCGACAACTCCGGGCAAAGATCGATGGACTCGCCGAGAGTGTAGAACGGATAGACGACAGGCTGGCTGAGCCGAGTGGGGAGATCAGGGAACTCGCGTCTGATATCTTCGAGGTGTTGCCAGAACGTGATTTGGTGGTCGATGAGCAAGGTAATCCACGACTGTCTCATGGGTTCGGACTCCCTGACGACCAGAACAAGGTACATGAAGGAACACCCGAAGCCGTCGCCGAGAATATGGGCATAGACGACTATCAGGCCCTACGTGCGCTCGATTTGCTTGAGAGAGACATGAGCATGGTCGAGAAGGGTGTTGTGTACGATGACGGTGTGACTCGATACTACCTCGATGAAGCTCACTACGAGGAGAACCGATGAGTCCAGCGATCACCCAGTACGAACCCTCTCCGTCGGTTGAGGCATTCCTACGGCGAGAAAAAGGTATCAATGCAGAACAAACATGGAAAAACCGACGCACAGACCTCAAAGACTTTGAGCAGTGGTGGAGAGAGAACAACGGCGACGATATTATTCATGCTCGGCCACTCGACATTGAGCCATTCTTTTTCGAGCGGGCGGACGATGGATACGCTGCGAAAACGATCAAAAGCCGATACAACTCACTGAGCGCGTTCTACCGATATCTCTCCCAAAAGCGGGAGCTAATCGAAGAGTCGCCGTTTGAGAGCATGGATCGGAAAGACTACAACCGATTCATGAGCGGCACGAAAAAGTCGGAAATAACACGGGATAAAATCTCCTACGTTACGACCGAACAAGCCGAACAGCTTGCCGAGAATGTGGCGAACCCACGACTCAGGAACGAACTCCTAATCAAACTCGCGTTTCAGACGGGGTTACGAGAGGGCGAACTCGCCTCGATAGAACTCAGTGACATCGACAGGGACGATCGGAGCATCAAGATTCGGGCGGAGAAAACCCATGAAAATCGAACAGTGTACTACCAACCCTCCCTCGATATGTTGCTACAGCAGTGGATAAACGGGGGATACCGAGATTCGTATTCGAAAGCGGGCGAATCGCAATATCTGTTCCTGTCGATCCATGCCCCGAAGCTCGAAAGCGCGAGAGTGAACAAGGTTGTCAAACAAGCCGCCGAGAACGCTGGTATCCAAGAGACGATGTACGTGGATATGGCCGGAAACGAACGGAAAAAGATCACATCTCACGCTCTGAGGCACGGCCACGCGGTCGAGAGTCTAAAATCTGGTATCGACGTTCGTACCGTTCAGAAACACCTCGGCCACGCAGAACTCGATATGACGATGCGCTACCTTCAATTGATTGAGGACGATGTGAAACAGTCCTACCAACAGTTCGGGAGTCGGTGAACCACACTCCCCACCCTCAGAAGCCCGCTACGCCGTTTCACCCCCAATGCATCCCTTACCACTCAAAGAACATCCGCACCTCATACGGGACGAACTGTGGCCTCCTACGCGACCCTACGATGGACTGTGACGACAGGGCTTTGAGTAGAATCCGGATTGAACCGCAATTCTACTCGGTATATAGATACACCTCCTCTGGGAGGGTACAGATTTATATATTTGTAGAACCTATCTACACGCTAATGGGTCGATGGCTCAGAACTTGGTTAGCGGCGGCAGAGTCAGAGACGTGTCTATCCTATGTAGTCGAGCAGATCACACAGACGGCTCTCTCATTTCTTTTCTTGATGGTGAGGGAAAACGCACAGAGCGACTTTAGGTGTTGGACGCACCGTGAAGGCGGAATATTGCAGTGTTGCAGGTTGGGATATGGGTCAACCAGCTAACTCTACGCTGCCGAAGGATATTAACCTTTCGGTTAGATTCATGTCCCATCTGCATACGTTATTTGTAACAGATGGAAAACTCACTATCTACGAGCGGACAGTATAGCAGCGCGACGATAGACGATACCCCTGAAATCAACTCAGGAACCTCCCCGCACACGCTGGCACGGTGGAATCAGTTTACCGGCTGGAAGTATAACGGGGACAAAAAACAACCAGCAGCCTACTACAATGGCGTTCCCAATGAAGTTCGGCATTCATGGTCCGATCCACGAATGTGGACTGACTTCGAGAAAGCCCAATGGCACGGTGAGAACGTCGATAATCTCGACGGGTTTGGGTTCGTAATTCAGAGCGAGGATAGGCCCTACAACTCAAACCCGGACCCATTCACCCTACTCGACTTCGACAACGCTCGAAACCCGGATACGAAAGAAATCCACCCATACGTTCTCGACTTCATTCGGAGAGCGAACAGTTACGCCGACGTTTCGGTTTCGATGAGTGGAGTTCACTTACTCGTTATCGGGAGGCTTCCCGACGATCTCTCGCTGATCATTATGCCCCTACCAGAGCACCCGGACTTCCCCGATGCTCAAATCGAGGTGTACGATGGAGGACGCTTCATGGCTATATCAGGCAACCACATCGTCGGAACACCGCTTGAAATCAATGAGGGGCAGGAGCTTATCGATGAAGTAGCTCAGGACTTTCGGGAGTGGAGGAACGATACAGAGAGCGTCACAAACGACGAGAGAGCGCCCATCAAAGCGCGACAGTACGATGAGAGGGAGATACCCAATGAACGTCCGAAGTGCTACCAGCTTAGTCTCATGGCCCGACAGAACCCACCCAGTGAAGGGGGGAGACACGAGATAAACAAACTCACCGCGATTGCTGGGATAGCTGCTGGCTATGGATACGACCAAATCATGGCCGACTTCGAGGAGTATGCCCCACCTCAAGGATTCCATGAAGAGGAAACCAGCAAACACCTCAAGGGAATGCTCGGGGAGGGAATGAAGCGGCCGAACACGGAAACGCTGTTCGGCTCTGGTATCCTCCCCACCAACTACTGTCCCTGTCCAAATCACTTCGGAGGGGCTGATATCGATGTTGCCCCCTTCCCGGTCGAAGAGGTGGATGACGCATGGCAAATCGAGAACGAACTGGGTATGCCATTAGAAGAGGTGTGCCACGTCTCTGAGCGATTGAGGCGCACACTCGGCGATGGAGTCTTTACCCAATACGATACGGAATATCAGCAGGATATGGCTGCTGTGCGCTCTCTGCTGTACTACCGCTTTGAAGAACAGGCGATCATGAATATCCTCTGGAACCTTCGACAGTGGGAGGATACTACCCCGGAATATCTCACCCGGACAATCGTCAAGACCACTATCCCGTTCCCAATCGATAAGCAACTTCTTAGGGGATTGCACACAGATACGATGGAGAACGTCGAGAACCCCAGTAAGAAGGACAGACCGTCGGTGAGTGTCGAAACCCTCCGACAAGTCAAGAACGCGCTCAAGTACAGCGAGGGAGAGATAACGACGACCGATATCGTTGATAGTTGCTGGGTGAAGTGGGACGATGCAAAGAAAAGCTCTGTTCAACGCCGAGTCCGGTGGGCTATCAGCATCCTAATCGAGGCTGGATACGTTACCAAGCATGGAGCAGGTAGGTGGACCCACTACGAAACCAGCGAAGAGATACAGGATCTCGCACTCCCCGGCGAACACGACTGGGAGATGGCTACTACCGAACTCATGGAGGAGTACGGAACAGAACAAATCACCGCCGAGAATCAAATCGGAGAAATAGAAGTAGAACGCTTCTAACTCCGATTCTCTACCGGATAATAGTACTACGGTAATGGGTGGGGTAGGTTACTCGACTTCCTTCCCCTCCGTTCGCCACTCGATCTACTCAGACTCTCGCTGTTCGTCTCGAAGCTTGATGGTATCAGAATCTTTGTCGAAATCGACTATGCCACAATCCGACAGTATATCCATTTCGATGCGGATCATGGCTGGTTTTTTATTTGAAAGTCTCGATAATTGGTCAACAGAAAGATTTCCAAAGCGCTCTATGCGGTTCAGATATTGCTTTCTCTGATATGAATCAAGAATGGCAGGTAGTTGACGACGAATGCTTGTGGCAACACCTTCGATATCGCTAATATCGTCGCTCATTGAGGAGATTTCTTCTGTGATTTTTTCCTCGTACGATTCTTCTACCCACTCATACGAGTCCTTGCCTCTCCCCCAAATCGACTCCTCAATGTCTATACTCTCATTGAAATTATGGTTTATGTCAAATATATCCGCACAGTTTGCCTCGAAATTGAGCACCCATCCGTCATCTGGAAGAACTTCTTCAAGTCTATTAATTCCCGACATAGGAACATCATCTTCCGTCGTGATTATGAATCGGTGTTTTTCTCCGGGTGGTATCAGTGGAATATTCCATGTTCGCTTCTTGTCTTCGTTACTGAGCATCCATTCGGCGCTCACATTGTGGGCAGCACCGTTGCCAGTGTTTTGGATAGCGAAAAAGTATTCGGCGAAATTGGGGTGCTCAATAGTCGGCTTCAAGTATGGCTTAGACATTGAGCTTGTCTGCGCCTTCATCGCATCAATCTGATTACTGGTAGCTTCACTTTGACGATGGGTATAATAGGTATATACGACAGTTGCAATCAGGAGTCCAAGTGCAAAGATCGCTTGCGCTGCTGAAGCAAGGAGTTGCAGTTGATCGTTTGTCACCATACTATTAGGATTTAATCAGCACAAAAAATATCTGGTGGTTCAACCCTCTTGTAGTGGCATCTGGCCTACGACCGATGTGTGAGCGAGGGGTACTTCGCATATCTCGCTCGTAATCAGAGCAGAAATCCCGGACCACTCAGTCATTAGACCTCCTACTGATTCACCCCTATCGTCTCAATCACCCTTCACTATTCCAATCCCACTGAATATTACTGCTACTTATATCCATTACCAACACTCATACTACCCGCTCACAAAGAAATCCCCCCCCCCCCTACCTCTCGTATCAAAATCGAGAGCAGTCCACACCAGTCAAAGAACTATAACAAGTGTAATGGCATCGAACCCAACTATACTTGCCTCGGAGAGCCGTAACATCCCCACGAAGGTTGCTGTTCGGGAATAGTCTGTCATGGTTCGTCATGTCTTTTATATACTCATGTCATTCTCCTCAATAGAAGCTACGAGTTCATGGGAGGTCTCTTTCATGTTAGTACTGGCTATGTTTATTACAAACAGTCACGTAGTACTATGATATGGGACTACTCAGTAGCGACAACAACGAAGACGAGGATAAACCTGCATTCGACCCGCTCGCTGGAGAACATGAGCAGCGCTATGAATATGCAAGCGTTGCATGGCAGACCGGTGTTCGGAAGTCGAAACAGTCGCCCGATAAGGTGCTAAATGAGTATGCCGCAAACGGCTGGCAACTCGTCGAGCGTATCACGAACAATGGCCACACGCAGCGGCTCATCTTCGAGCGGCCTGTCGAGCAGTCCTAATCAGTCTCTTCTTCCATTTATGAAACTTGGGCCACGGCTTCTCACCGCTCATGTTCCTCTTTTTCGCGGCTTTATACTGTGATTTTTACGAACTGAATTGTGGCAACGCTCGATGTATCAGATTCAGATAAAGAAGAATCCCCGATGAAACTGTTTTGGCAATCGCTATATGAGAGTCGAATTTGGCAATAAATTATGGACCGTTATATTTGCTATCGCTCAGTAAAAACGTGGCTCTCCTATATTCTTCAATTATTCCTCGAAGTCCTGTGTGCCTTCTCACGACGTTTCGAGGGTGATAGGTGGTAGACTACACAATTCCAATCAAGAGCGCTCTACGGCTAATCTCAGGCCGTATACGAGGTTGTGAGACGTGTTCTGTTCTTAGTCGTCGGCCGCTTCCGGCTGATCCTCGGATTCGTCCATTTCGAGTATATCGAAGTCCTCGCATCCACAGTCCGGGCATTCGGTTACTCCCATCAAGAATTGATCCTCATCGCCATCCACCTTCGCTGTCGTGACGCTCTCACACTCGACACATCTGGCTGCTTCTTTTTCGTATGCCATCGGTGCTTTCCCCACCACCCAGATACCAGTATTCGATAGTAGCTTTTGCGATTCTTCGTTTCAAGAACGATTTTTCTGGTATATTGGATTCTTGTATAATTTTTCAGATTGGAATTTCGAGGGAGGATCTAAAAATCGGGAATGCTGAGTATAATATTGACTCACGGACTCTGGCCCATCTGCCCGTATATGAGCGCCCTTTGCTTCACTGCTCGCCGAAGAGGGGGAGGGGGAGGGGGAAAGACGACGTGGGACTTGTCGAGTAAGCCTATCTGATTGACGCGAGTCCATCGTTCGCCACTATCCTCTGGCCCAATCACATCAATCATCAATCGTAATCCAAATCCCAAACACCGCTTACAAGCAATCTCTCTTTACAATTCACCACTTTAACCTCAATTCATTTCTACTTCTTTTCTCCTATACAATTCTCCTCTTCTTTGGGTGTAACAACCAGCCATCAACAGCATATCATTACCAGCACTACCAATTACAGCACCATCAACTACTACCAATAACAGCACTACCAGCTACAGGTATGGATCTACCTTCTCATCGTAGCAACTCTGTAGTACGCACTCAGCCAGATTCAGGATGTCATCGAACGATTGGCCTATGTAGTCTGAGTGTCTCTGTTCTCCCTCACAGCTACAGTGAAAGATGGCTTCATCGTGGTTGTGCTGTTCAATCGCTCTCACTAAGGCACACGCTCGATTACCAGCAGAGCATCGCCCTTCGCCGAAGCCAAACCAATTAGTTTCGAGTTGGGCGGTGACTGTCCCATCGCCGTAGATGAACCGGATGTCTGTAGTTTCTTCGCACCCACTACCCCGAACAGCATCATGAATAAGGTAGTAGATATTCGAGACCGTACCCATCGCGTTCGATTCTGACTGTTGTAGTTCTGACCGTGTACTCATTTGGTTAGCGTCCTTACGTTTCGAATGGTAATAACTCACTATGTCTCTCAATTACAGCGGTGTCTCGTCTGTCTCCCCCCTTCGCTCACACTCAGTCGAACAGAACTCATCGGGAGTGAGCTTACTACACGCCGGACAGGGTGAGAGATCCACGACTCCTACATCGTCCTCAGAGACGTGTTTGGGGTCTTCCGGGAGTCTGAATCGGTCGTCAATGTTGTGTCCGCCGTCAGTAGCCACCTGTGCCTTCGAGAGAGCAGAGGCAGAGGATAGGATGATGGGTCTATTCTCGACGGCGACTTGATGTTTGCAGTGAGCGCCTCGACGGGTAGCGTGCGGGCATGAGCATCCAGTTGCTTCGCTGTTCTCGACACGGACAGAGTAGACGTGGCCGGGTTCGTTGTAGTTCTTGTTCTCGACATTGACGTATCCGTTTGCACAGATAGTCATACCGTAGTTCTCTCCCTCCCATCGGGCGCGCTGTTCATCGACCGTAACGGTTTCATCCACCGGGGTGTTGTGGGTCATTTGCTGTCTTTCCGGGCAGCACTGGTTTGGGGTGTTATCGCACCCCGAACCGTTCCTTTCGAGAACAGTCCTTTCCCAGTGCCTACTTCACACTCAGAGGGCCGTCAGCATAAGTCTTCCTACTATCGCAAGGGTTTCACCGCAAGGTTACTGTCGTAATGGTTTTAAAGAAGCATGACATAGAGAGCTTGCTATGACGGAATTAGCAACCAACAAGACGGATAGGCGGATCGCCGAAGAGCTACAGAAAGGACGAAACCTCCCCTCAAATCTCGCTAAGGATTTGGGACTCACCCGACAGTACGTGCAAGATCGGATGAAGCGACTTCGAGAGCATGGCGTCGTCACGAATATCGGGAATGGACTGTACGAATTGAACGATGAATGGAGAGCATACTTCGCGTCTCTCGAAGAGCCGCCGGCAGACTTTCCTATTGGGGGAGTTGTTGATGAGAGGCTGGCTATCCACGATACTACCCACGACCACGGTGCTAACGCATTCCTGATTGTCGGAACTCCCGAACAGACATACGGCGAGTGGTGTAAGGCTCATGGTACGGAACCCGGCGGAAAGTGGACTTTTGAGACAGAGAACATTCCGGGCGATAAGACTGAGATTCCGGTCGTAGAAGTAACTCAAAACAAGCTAATAGGCGAAGAGGGTGAAGGGATGCTAACAGTCTATGGTCTCTTCCGTCAACTTGTCGATGATGGGATGAGTGTTGAAGAAGCCGCTGGGGACGCCATGAGAGACGGGGGGATTATCGGTGTTCCGGCAAGTGACATAGAGCTATACAAGGAACCACCTTCCGAGAACAATGATTAGACTCCTCTCCGCGCTCTTCGTGAGGTTCGTTCTGGGTATCGGCACAGAGAGCTACCTTCGAGCGGGCGAGTCCGACGACTGAGCTTCTGACATATTTCTCTGAGAACGTAGGGTAGTGAGTACCGACAGCCTACGCCCTCCCCGGTCAATCGGTGGTTGATGGCTGTAACCGGGGAGTTAATCATTGGATCATAGACAAGAAATAGCTTGTGGCTGGATGCTGAGTGTTTGGGTATTCGTTCGCTCTGAAAACGTGGGGAATGAGTTCCAATTAGCTGTCGGTCCCACGTTCTCCCCCGGTCTGTGATACCATGCTCTGGGTAGCAACCGGGGATTCAGTGTAAAATCCCGAAATACGAAGTCCTTGTGGCCGATCAACGCACAGCTAAGACAGAGAGTAGTGCCTTAGAAAACGTGGAGTAGTGAACGCTATCACCACGTTCCCCGGTAGTTGAAGCGGGTGTACCGGGATTTAACCCACAGATACCGTGTCAAAAAGAGTTCTGGCCGTGTCATTGAAGGTTTAGATTTAGCGACAGAGCTACCTTCGAGCGGGAGTGGCCAACGACTGAGTTTCGGATGTAGTTTTCTGAAAACGTGGGGGACGTGAATGGACATGGGTAGTCCCACGTTCTCCCGGCCGAACGATGTCAGTAGCGAGACCGGGACTCAACCAATGATGTCGAAGTACCAAAAGATTATGGCCGAGTCCGATGACTGAGTTTTGAGCATAGTTCTCTGAAAACGTGGGCGGGACAAGCGAACAGGCAACGCTTTACCCACGTTCCCCCGGTTGGACTGGGTAGCAGTAGTACCGGGGGGACTCAATTGAGGGCGGCGAAGTGCGAAAAGGTTGTGGCCGATTGACCGTTGCTGATTCTGGTATTGGTTTCAGCCTCTAAATCGAAAACGTGGGGAACTGACAGACATGACGCTCAACCCCCACGCTTCCCCGGTCACGGTGGTTGGTGATTGTAACCGGGATTTTATAGTGGGGGTCGAAGTACGAAAATGTTGTGGCCGGAGTATTGAGTGTTTTTCAGATTGCAATTCATCAACATTAGTAGTAGGTTTTATTGCGAGTGAAATATACATTCATAATAGACCACGAAAGCGAGTTTGTTGGCGGTGCTGGTAGGCAATGGGTCGGGTAGCGTCCGATTGTTTGATCCAACCACCAACGAAACCTTCAGTTCTGACGGACTCGCCGTGAAAGTCATAGTAAATTACCATTCGATGTGGTGGTATTCAAATCATGAAATCGAGGGCGATTCGCTCTCTGAGATTACACCCATAGAATAGAAAACGATAGGTACGTGGAGATTGACAAAGGAATACGGGCGAATTAGCTAATTTGGACCGTCGGATTTTGTGTATAAGGTTGCTTTAACCGTCTGATCACAACCCGCCATTGTACGCCGGAATCCCCAGATCGTCGTTGCCCGAATCCACGAGCGCGAAGAGGTCCTCGAGTTGTCCCCACAGCCGGGTCGAGTGGGAGGAAAACTCCCGCTCGAAGTCCGCCTCGTCGGCGCGCTCGCCCACCTCGTCGATGACCTCACGCCGGAGCGCGTCGAGGCTGAAGTTCTCCTCGTACTCCGTCGCCGCCTGCGGGTCGTCGGGATCGATGAGACCCCGGGATTCGGCATAGAGCACGAACATCAGCCGATAGAGCAACACCAGCGAGTGTTCCTTCAGATCGCCGAGGCGCTCCTCCTCGGCGGGGTCGATTTCCAAACTATTCGTCTCGACGAACCCCTCGCCGAGCACCCGAAGGGCAGTAAAGACGTTGTCCTGAAGGTCCTCGCCCAACTCCTGAGCGGCAGTCTCGCTTTCGGACCACACCCTATCGAGAAACGTCGTCCCGCCAGATTCACGAAAGGCGGCGGGCCGGAAGAACACGTAGAAATATTTGAACACCTCGACACTTCCGGATTCGAGCAGTTCGGGCAGATCGACCTCGTAGTAGGTTTCGGTCTCGTAGTCCTTCGTGCCGTAGAGCCGCCACTTTCGCCCGTTGGTCAAAATTCCCCACGAGACGGATTCGGGCGTGTGTTCGAGGTAGTATTTGATCTGGTGGGAAGCGTCCCGATAGGAGCGCTGTTCGCCGAAGCGCGCGGTGAAGTCGGCGTCCCACTGCTTGGCTTCGAGCACCGACAGCGATTGCCCATAGATTCCGGCGTACTCGCCGTCGGCTTTCATCGCGGCGGCCCCGCGGCGGTCGTCGGCCGAGTCGTACAGCGCCCGGTCGATGGAGCCGCGCGCGTCGAGGATCGGCGTCTCCGGCAGCGATTCGTACCCCAGAATCGAGAGCACTTCGTCGATCCAGTGGCGACGGAGCGGGTCCTCGTCGTAGCTTTCGAGGGTTCCCCGTTCGGCGTCGTAGAGGTCCTGAAGCGCCTCGAAGGCGCGTTCGGCTTCTTTATGGCAGTCCCATTCGTCCAGCCCGAAGACGCGCTCGTCGAGGTAGTAGCCCGAGAAGAGATTCGAGTTGCGATATTGTCCGGAAAGCGTCGCCTGACTCATCGTCCATTCGTCCAGCACCGTCACCCATGAAACCACGGGTCCGCCGCCACGCGCCGCGATCGGCGTGCACTTATGTCGCCCCACGACGAACGCCGGGTATGCCCGTACCCGGTTACGACCCGGAGGACCTCGACGAGCAACTCGAAGCGACCGTCAGCGAAGAGGAACTCCGCGCGCGCATGACCGACGAGGAGTTCCGCCAGTACGAAAACGGCGAGCACCTCCTCGACCTGCTCGACGAGGAGGACATCGACGAACTGCTGTCCGAGGAATAGCCCGCATCCGAACGGTTTTGTCGCCGACCGTCCATCCACTGACGTGGAATACAGAACTCTTGGCGCGACAGGACTGACGGTCTCTGAACTTTGTTTCGGCACGTGGCGCTTCGGCAAGCGCACCGGCGACGTGCTCGAAACCGACGAGGAGGAGGCCCACGAACTCCTCGACCGCGTGGCCGACCACGGCATCAACTTCATCGACACCGCGAACGTCTACGGCGATCCTTCGGGCACCGCCGAGGAGTACATCGGCAACTGGCTCGACGACCGCGACCGCGACGACTACGTCCTCGCCTCGAAAGTCTACTTCGACTACGGCGACGGCCCGAACGAGAGCGGACTCGGCCGCAAACACATCCGCAATCAGATCGAGGGCACGCTCGACAGACTTGGAACTGAGTACCTCGACCTCTACTACATCCACCGCTTCGACGAGGACACACCCATCCGCGAGACCCTCAGAACCCTGAACGACCTCGTGCGCAAGGGGAAGGTCAACTACCTCGGAGCCTCGACGATGGCCGGCTGGCAGCTCACGAAGGCACTTTGGCAGTCAGATGTCGAGAACCTCGAACGGTTCGACGTCACCCAGCCACTCTTCCACGCCGCCTACTACGAGGACGTCGAGGAGTATCTCGACGTCTGTGCCGATCAGAATCTTGCCGTGTGTCCGTACTCGCCGCTGGCTGGTGGCTTTCTCACAGGAAAATACGAACGCGCTGGCGAGGACGTCCACGACGTCGAGTCACCGGATGGTTCCAGAGGAACGTTCGACGAGTTCTTCGACGACTACTACGTCTCCGAACGCGGCTGGGACGTGCTCGATACCGTCCGCGCGGTCGCCGACGAACTCGATGCCAGCCCCGCACAGGTCGCGCTGCGCTGGCTCATCGAACGCGAACAGTTCACCTGCGTCCCCATCGTCGGCGCGCGCACGACCGACCAACTCGACGAGAACGTCGGCGCGGTCGAGATCTCCCTCTCGGACGACCAGCGCGAGCGCATCGACGCCGCCCGCGAGGGCGAGCAGTAGTTCAGTCTTCGGTCGCGTTCGGTGCCTGCCCGGTTTCGAGACCCTCTTGCTCTGGAACGGTCTTCGTCTCCTCGAACGGCGTCCCCGTCTCGTCGGGCGGCGCTTGTCCGGTTTCGAGCGCCTCGCCGTCCGTCGCTCCTGAACCATCGGTGCTCGCTTCGCCGTCGGTGTCTGCACTGTCGCCACCGCCGGTACCGTCGCTACCGCTGTCGGTACCGCTTTCACCGTCCGTTCCGCTTCCGCCGTCGGTGCCCGAACAGCCCGCGAGAAGGGCGAATCCGGTCGTGCTCATTGCGCCGACGCCCGCGAGGTAGTCCCGTCGATGCATGCTGTGTGCCCGGACAGATGGCGCGAACAAAAGCGTTCGGAACCTCGCGAACACCCCCATCGTCCGCACCGTTTAGTGGCTCCGCCGCCAATCGCCGCGGATGCCGGTCGGCGACTACCGCGCCGTTCGTTCACTCGCCGTCCACGCCGAGGACGTGGTGACGGCCCTCGAAACGACCCGACGGGGCGACTCCGGGACCGTACTCCGTGTGACACCGCCGTTCAGCGGGCGGATGCGCGCCCGCATCCACGTCGAGCACGCCGACGAATACGACACGAGCCCCGAACCGATCCACATCGCCCCCTCTCGACTCGTCAAAGACGTCCCCGCGTATCCGACGCCCGATGCGACCGAAGAGCGGCTTCGAGACTCCGACATCGAATACACCGTCGAGCGCCACCACGAGCGGCACACGGCCGCGGTGTCGGACTGGCGCGAGCGCGTCGCCGACGCAATCGTCGAGTCGGTCGTGCTGGACGGCGAGTTCGGCCCCCATCGCGTCGCCGTTGCGGTGCTCGGATAGTCGGCACGTTTTATCGGCCACGCCGACTCACCTCACGATATGAGTGACGAACCGTCGATACTCAGCCACGAAGAGCGCGCGGTCGCCGCCGCCCTCGCCGCGGGCACCGACCCGGTGACCATCGCCGACGAGCGCGACAGCTCCATCGAGGAGATCGAGGCGTCCGTCGAGCGCATCCGTGAGAAGACCGAGCGCGCGTTCGCCACGCTCGCCGAGAGTCCCTTCACGGGAGATCTCACCACCGACCTCGACCCCGACCGTCGTGACACGCTCCGTACCGCGCTCGACGATTCCTGACGATAGGGTTTGATTTTCGGTCGATTGAACGGCGCGATCGAACCCGTTCCAACTGTCGCTTTGACCACAGCGATTCCTGACGCAAACGAGAGACCGCCCCGCTCACATACCTCCCCAACCGATTCGCTCGTTCGTTTCACTCACTCGCTCATCCCTCGCACGAGTCACGTGCCTTCGGCACGCTCCCGCGCGCCACCGCCCTCCGCCATCCGTGGGATTTCGAATTCGTGTTCATTCGCCGGAGAGGGCGGCGCGAACCCTCGGGAGTTCGGCGGCGATGGCGCGGCGCTTCAGGAGGACGAACCCCGTGAAGATGATCACGAACCCGACGACAGTGAGGGCGTCGACGACCTCGCCCAACAGCAGCGCGCCCGAGAGTGCGGCGAACACGGGCGCGACGTAGGAGACGAGGTTGATTTCGACCGGCCCCAACCTGTCGAGCAGATCGAAGTAGATGAGAAAGCCGATCGCACTCGACGCGACCGAGAGGTACAAGAGCGCCGCGAGTCCGGAGAGAGTGATTTCGGCATCGGCGAGCGATTCGGGCGAGAGCGCAGTCGCGGCGTGCAACACGACGGCTCCGAGGACCATCGACCACGCCTCCATCGTCGGCGCGGGCAGGGCCGCCGAGATGCGCTCGGAGGCGACGCTGCCGAGCGCGAACGAGACCGCCGCCGCAAAGACGAACAGTTTCGGGACGAGGTCGCCGCCGAGCAGGTTCTCGGGGGTTGGGCGCGTGAGAACGGCGACGCCAACCAGTCCGAGGAGGATGCCGACGACGCCGACCGCCGAGAGACGCTCGCTCGGGAGGAACGCGCGGGCGAGCGCCGGCGTCAGCACGGGCGAGAGGCTGACGATGACCGCCGCGGTAGCGCTGGTGGTGTTCTGCTCGCCGATGAACAACAGTGCGTGATAGCCCGCGATGATGAACACGCCACCGACGGCGACCAGCAGCCACTCGTTCGTGCCCTGGGGTCGCCAGCGGTCGGTCGCATAGATCGCATACCCGAGCATGAGGAGCGCCGCGAGGTCGAAGCGCACGGCCGCGAAGAGGATGGGCGGAAAAAAGCTCAGGCCGGCCTTGATGGCCATGAACGCGGTGCCCCAGACGAACGCGAGCGCGAGAAACGCCAGCAGATTCCAATAGCGCATGCCGTGGCTCGGTTCGGGGGTCGCCTGAACGTTTCGCTCCCGGCGCGCGCCGGCGTATATTTTAAGTTACGCCAGCGCCAACGAATGGCATGGCCGCATACGGTCGGCCGGCGCTGCGTGACCTCTTCGACGACTCGCCCACCCCGCACATCGCCCACCCGCCGCGGACCCACCATCGGGGGTTCTACGTCGCTACTGATGGTTCCTTTCGCGCCGCGGGCGGCGGTCTCGGAGTCGTCATCGAGACCCGCGACGGCGAGCGCGTCGCCCGCCGTGCCCTGCCCGACCACGCGCCCGACAACAACGTCGCCGAGTACCGCGCGCTCCATCTCGGACTCGACGTGCTCGCCGCCAGAGCACCGCGCGACGCCCACGTCGGCGTGCTCGTCGACCACGACGCGCTCGCGGCGAACGCCAACCGAACACTGCTTGCCAGCGACGAGGGTTGGCGACCCGATGCCCCGCTCACGATACCCGAGCGCTCGCGCCACCACTGGCGTGGGATCCGCGCCCGCCTGCACGGGTTCGCCGACTGTCGGGTGGCACGCATCGACAGCGCCGAAAACCCCGCTCATCCGCTGGCGAACGCCCCCGACCGATACGGGCACGTCAACGACGAATCGGCACACTGTGTGCTCCCCACACCCCCCATCGCCGACGAACAGATTCCGCCGCCCTCGCGCGCCGACCGCCACGTTTTTACTTCGGGGAATCGCGCGCCGGAGGCGCGCTCAACCCCTCGCAAAAACCTGGACTAAAAACTCCCGCTCACTCGGCTTCGCCTCGTTCACGGTGAACCGCGCTCGTTTCACTCGCGCGGATGCTACCGCTCTTCGCCAACTACCCAGCACCACACCGCAACCGCACAGCACAGCAGAAGCCCTCACTCGCTCACTCCGTTCGCTCGCTCGCCCTTCATCCACCGAGGGACCGCCGCACACCGCCACCGCACCGCGACCGCGGGCCGCCAAGCGGCCAGCGCCATCGCACAGCCATTTATCCCTCGACGGCCGTAGCCGCTTCATGGACGACACGCGCCGTGCGGTACTCGATGCCGTCGCCGACGGGCCGGTCTCCGGACCCGCGCTCGCGGCCCGACTCGGCGTCTCGCGCGCGGCGGTCTGGAAACACGTCGAGGCACTTCGTGAATCAGGATTCGCCATCGAAAGCGATGGCGATGGCTACCGACTGGTCGAAACTCCCGACTACGGCGGCCCGGCGATCGAGTTCGGTCTCGACGCACCCTTCGACGTCGAGTACCACGACAGCCTGCCGAGCACGAACGCCCGTGCGCGCGACCTCGCCGCCGAGGGCGAAACGGATGTCGTGGTCCTCGCGGACGAACAGACCGGCGGCCGCGGCCGACTCGACCGCACGTGGCGCTCGCCGCCCGGCGGCATCTGGCTGAGCATCCTCTGCCGACCGGACCTCCCGCCGGCCCACGCCCCCGTCCTGACGCTCGCGGCGGCGGTCGCGGTCGCCGAGACCGCCCGCGAGCACGGCGTCGATGCGGGTATCAAGTGGCCCAACGACGTGCTCGTCGGGGGTGAAAAGCTCGCGGGCATCCTCACCGAGATGGAGGGCGAGGCCGATCGCGTCGCGTGGGTCGTCGTCGGCATCGGCATCAACGTCGACCCGAAGGGACTGCCCGACGGCGCGACCGGCCTGTGCGCCCACACCGAGGAAATCGACCGCCGAACGTTCGTCCAGCACCTGCTCGAACGGTTCGACGATCTTCGAACTGATCCCGAAAAAGCGCTCGCGGCGTGGCGCGAGCACGCGCTCACACTGGGTCGACGGGTCCGCGTCGAGACAGGTGGCGGGACGGTCGTCGGCACGGCGTGCGCGGTCGAGTTTCCGGGTACGCTGGTCGTCGAGACCGGCGACGGACCCGTTCGTGTCCACGCCGGCGACTGTGAACACCTGCGCCCCGTTTAGCCACTCTCGGTTCAGTCGTCGAGCGTTCGTCCGACGCGCACAGTGAGCACCGGAACCGGCGAGGTGCGGACGACGCGCTCGGCGACGCTTCCTAACAGAAGACGGTCGATGCCACCGCGGCCATGTGTGCCCATCACGACGAGGTCACAGTCGGCTTCCTCGGCGTAGTCGATGATCTCCTCGCTCGGCGTCCCTTCGATCAGCACGCGCTCGGTGAGGCGCTCGCCGACGCGCTCTGCGGCCCGGTCGAGCGCCGTCTCGCCCTGTTCGTTCATCATCGCGCTCAGTCCGCCAACGGCCCCGTCACCCGGCAATCCAGCATACCCCGCCGTGTTGATGACGTACAGCGCGTGGAGGTCGGCGTCGTGGGTTGCCGCGAGGCTGGCGGCATGATCGAGGACGGCATCGACCTCCGGCGAGCCGTCGGTCGGCACGAGAATGCGCTCGTACATACCTACGGTTCGGGCCAGATGATGTTAACTGTTGTCACTACCCGTCGACGGGAGTACCACCCGCTCGACATCGCTCACACCGGCTCGACGGACCACCGCCCGCACGGGGTCGCGCGCGCCAGCGAGGTTGTGCGAATCGCCGTCGAGTACGCACAGTCGTGCCGCGTTGCCCGTCTCGATAGCGACCTCGGTATCGAGGAGTGCCGCACCGTTGATCGTCGCCATCCGTAAGACCTCGTGGGCCGACAACCCTGTGAGTTTCGCGGTGAATTCCATCTCGCGGAACATCGAGGCGCTGTTGAGCATCGCGTTGTCGGTCCCGAGCGCCACCGTGGTGTGGGCGGCGAGATCCGCGATCGGTGGGAGACCGACGCCGGTCACGAGATTCGACCGGGGACAGACGACGACCGGCCAGCCCTCCGATTCGAGCCGGTCGAGGTGAGGGGGTTCGACGTAAACCATGTGAACCAGAAAGTCGGGGTCGAGCGCGAACGCCGCGTCGATGTCCGCCGCGTCGCGCTCGCCGGCGTGGATACCAAATAATTTTGCTGCCTCGCGGGTCGCCTCGCGTTCGCGCTCGAAATCGGCGTCGCGCGCGCCGCTCGCGCCGAATCCCTGGCTGACCTCCATCGCTTCGATCGATTCGCGGCCGAGCACCGTCGCCTCGACAGGCACGCCGGCCAGCGCATCCTCGATGGCGCGCACGCCCTCGACGCCGCCCTCGCGGAACTCGCAGAACGCGCCCGTGCCGCCCGCGCGCATGAACTCGATTGTGCGCTCCATCGCGGCGACGAGTTCCTCGTGGCTCGCCGCCCTGAGCAGCCGGTGTTTCAGGCCATCGGGAGGTGCGACGAGTTCGTCGAGGCTCAGCCCGCCGCCGGCCTCCTTGGCGATCGAGTCGCCGATGTGGGTGTGGGCGTTGACGAACGCCGGCAGGACGATTCGCTCCGCATCGGTCGCACTCTCCTCGATGGCCTGGATTTCGCCGTCCTCGACGACGACTCGGCCCTCGATCGGTTCGAACTCGTGGCCCCTGAGTATCGTCCCTTCGATTTCCATGCCCGCGCTCGGTTGGCGGTCGCCTTGAATCGTACTGTCATCACCTCCCCATCATCGAGGCTGTCGGCACGCGCTCGCGCTCGTGTGCGAGCGACAGCGAGCACCGAGCGCTGACCGGCGTGCGAGGGATGAGCGAACGAGCGAAGCGAGTGAGCGAATCGGCTGGGGAGGGTGTGGCTTGCGGTCTCTCACTGGAGTCAGGAGTCGCCGTAGTCAAGACAGCCGATGCCCCCTCAGTCCACGACTTTTGAGCAGCTATCTCGAATCTCTCCCCCTCTCAGGAGAATTATTCCTCTTGAAATTCGTCGAGCGTCGCATTGACGCCGGGCCGGACGTCCGAGACGAGCGCGCCGTCGATATCGAGGCCGAGCACCGAGACGGCCGCCGTACCGACCCGTTCGGCGGCGTCGGCCGGCGCGTAAACCCCAAAACGCCACTGGTCGCGCTGAGTAGTTTTGAGCGCCTCGACGAGCGTCGATTGCCGCCCGAGGGGTCGAATCTCGCCGCTCACGATGACCCGCGAGGAGGATTCGGTCATGCGCGGGCGCGCCGGCACGTCGAGGATCACGCTCTCGGCAGCGACCGAGGCTCGGTCGGCGATTTCGCGCTCGTACTCACGGATGGCTTGGTGGTCGGCATCCACGAGTTCGTCCGGCGTGTCGCGGAGTTCGGCCCAGATCGCCCGTTTGTAGAGGTCACGCCGGCCGAGCCGTTCGGCGTCCCTCGCCGTGCGCTCGTCGTTCCGCAGCGTCACCAGCAGGTCGTGGTCGTCCATCCGGCGGAGTTCTGTTCCACTCAGGTCGCCGTCGAGCAGGCGCTCGGTCGCCCGGCGGAGCATCGCCTTGCCGATGCGCGCGACGGGGTGATTGTAGACGACGGGGTTCATCAGCGAGCGCGCGAGCAGCAGCGCTTCAGCCGTCTGGACGTTCCCCTCAGCGAGGACGAGTTCACCGTCGAGAAAGCGGAGTTCGCGCACTAGTCGTCCGTGGTCGATGGTCCCATATGGGACGCCCGTGTGGAGGGCGTCGCGCACCAGGTAGTCCATTCGATCGACGTCGAGTTCACCCGAGACCAGCTGACCGAGACGGCCCTCGCCGGCGACGAGGCCCGCGATGCGTGCGGGGTCGAGATCGTGGGTTTCGAGCACACCGGCGACTTCACCACTCGAAAGGAGTTCATCCACATCGTCGTGGTAGTCGCCGGTGTTGCGGTGAATGAGATCTTCGAGGTTGTGGCTGTACGGACCGTGCCCGACGTCGTGGAGGATCGCAGCCGCGCGGACGCGCTCAGCCTGTACCCCCTCGATGCCGAGTTGCGAGAGCGCGCGGTCGGCGAGGTGATAGACCCCCAGACTGTGCTCGAACCGGGTGTGGTTGGCCGAGGGATAGACCAGATCGACGGTGCCGAGCTGGCGGACGTGGCGCAGGCGCTGGACGGGTGCGGTGTCGAGGAGGGCCTGCGCGACGCCGGCGATCTCGATGTGGTCGTGGACGCTGTCCTTGATCGTCTTCATTGGTTCTGTGTTCAACGTGTTCGGTGAAAAACTTCGGCCCTGGTCGTGTTTGGTGGTTCCCACGGCATGGATTTTCCGCTGTCATCGATTCGATGTCTACACTACGATTTCTGCCGACAGTGAGTGGCCGCAACCGCCCCACACAGCCCACATACCTCCCCAATCGACCGCGCTCCTCGCTCACTTCGTTCACTGCGGTGCTCATCCCTCGCGTCAATGTTTGCGCTCGCGTGCGAGCGCAAGCGCGCCAACAGCCGCTGATTTGTTTTCCAACTGATTCCCTCGGCTGCGGTGAGCACAAGCGTTTACTCCGCCCGTCCTGGAGTCGGCGTATGGTGACGTTTCTCTCCGGGGGCACCGGCACGCCGAAACTGCTGGCCGGGGCCAGGGAGGTCTTCGATTCGGCTGCTCTCACGGTGGTCGGAAACACCGGCGACGACGTCGAACTCGGCGGACTGCTGATCTGTCCGGATCTCGACACCGTCCTGTTCGAGCGCGGCGGCGTCATCGACCGCGAGCGCTGGTGGGGCATCGACGGCGATAGTACCTCTACCCACGATGAACTCCGCGAACTTTCCGAGCGGGCGGGCTTCGAGACCGGCCCTCGGTATCTCGCCGATGAGCGCCAGAAAACAGGAATGGGCCTCGCGCGTTGGCGACGCTTTTCGGGTGTCGGCGAGTTCATGACTATTGGCGACCGCGATAGAGCCGTCCACCTCCTGCGGACGAGCCTCCTCTCTGAGGGGCACACGCTCACCGCAACCACGAACCGGCTCGCCGACGCCTTCTCGCTCGATGTCTCGCTGCTGCCGATGAGCGACGATCCGGTAGCGACGATGATTCACACGCCCGACGGGGTGATGCACTTCCAGGAGTTCTGGGTCGCCCACGGTGGCGAGCCAGCAGTCGAGGACGTCGAGTTCCGGGGTGCAAAGCGCGCCGACCCGACCCCCGAGGTGCTCAACGCGCTTTCGGACCCAGTAATAATCGGTCCATCGAACCCCGTGACGAGCATTGGCCCGCTACTCGCGCTCGATGGCGTGCCCGCAGCGCTCGCCGAGACTACCGTGGTCGCCGTCTCGCCGTTCGTCGGCGACGACCTCTTTTCGGGACCGGCGGCGAAGCTCATGGAGGCGACGGACACCGAAGCGAGCACCGCGGGGATGGCCGCATCGTACCCCTTCGCCGACGCGTTCGTCGTCGACGAGCGCGATCCCACCGAACTGGGTCGCCCGACGGTCACGACCGATATCGGCATCGACACTACCGAGGATTCGGTCCGAGTGATGCGGGCGGTCGCCGATGCGCTCGCCCTCGCGGAGGCGACCTGATGTTCGACTCCCGACTCGCGCTGGCGAGTTTGAGCGGCGAGTCCGACGCCCAGTGGGCACGGAACGCCGAAACACACGCCGGCGCGGCGTTTCTCGGCGGCATCGCCATCGACGAGCCATCGAGGCGGGCCGCCCGACGACTGGTCGAGCGCGACCGCGAGGAGTTCCTCCCCGACGAACCCCTCGCGTTCATCGAGTGCGAACTCGACGCACTCGACGACGCCCCCATTCGGCCCGGATTCAACGTCCGTAGCGCATCGCGCGCCCCCATCAGAGAGATCGCCGAGCTCTGTCGCGAGCACGACGCCATCATCGAACTCAACGCCCACTGCCGACAGGACGAACTGTGCGCCGTCGGCTGTGGCGAGACCCTTCTTCGGGATGCTCACCGCCTCTGCGAGCAGGTCGAGACCGCCGCCGACACGGGTGCAACCGTGAGTGTGAAGGTCAGAGCGGAGGTGCCCGGCGTCTCGCTACCTGACACCGCGCGCTGGGTCGAGGAAGCTGGCGCGGACCTCATCCACGTCGATGCAATGGACTCCGAGTCCGTGATTCGTGACGTCGCGGACGCGACTGACCTGTTCGTCATCGCCAACAACGGCGTGCGCGACGGCGACACCGCCCGGAAGTATCTCGAATACGGTGCGGACGCGGTGAGCGTCGGTCGTCCGAGCGATCGGCCCGCGATCCTCCGGCGCGTGCGCGAAGCGGTCGACGACTGGTTCGAGGCGGAGACGGAACCGGCTGCGGGGGCGGGCGGATGAGAACCCCCGCAGAGAACGCTCAGATGGCACTCTTGCTCGAAGTGACGGCCACACCGAAACCCGGCAACGTCGATCGCGCGCGCGAGTATCCCGACCTCCGCTTCGAACACTTCATGGCCGGTGCAATCGGCGCGAGCGAGGGCCTCCGGATGGCCGCTGCGGGCGATCCCATCGGAGAATCCTTCGAGCGCGCGGTCGACGGAATGGCCGACCAGCGCGGCGGCAACACGCAGTTCGGCGCGCTGCTCCTCCTCGTCCCGCTCGTCCGGGCGAGCGCGACTGGCGAACTGACGTCCGAGCACGCGGCCGAAGTCGTCGAGGAGACGACCGTCGCCGACGCCGCCGGCTTCTATCGCGCCTTCGAGCACGTCGACGTCGGCATCGGCGACCCGCCGGATGGGATGGAAGCGCTCGACGTGCGCCGCGGCGCGGACGCGATTCCGGAACTCGAAGCGCGCGAGTTGACCCTCGAAGACGTCCTCGCCGCGAGCGTCGAACACGATAGCGTCGCCCGCGAGTGGGTCTCGCGCTTTTCGCGGAGTTTCGAAATGGCCGAGCGCATCGCGAGCGGCGATGGGTCGGTGCCGGATCGCGCCGCACGGGCCTTCCTCGAAGCGCTCGCGAGCGAACCGGACACCTTCGTCGCAAAGCGCCACGACGAGGCGACCGCCCGCGAAGTGACCGAGGCCGCACGGGCGGCGCTGCGTGGCGACGCCGACCCCACAGCACTCGCCGAGGAACTCGTCGCCGCCGAGGTGAATCCAGGGACGACCGCCGACCTCGTCGCTGCCGGACTGTTCATCGCGCTCGAAGACGGACTCGCCGTATGACCGACTCGCAGGGAGCGGAGTGGCCGGTCGCACTTCGCGGCGTGACCGAGTCCGTGGTGGCGACACTCGGCCCGAACGAAAAGTGGAACTTCGCGGCACTCGGCCTCCACGCCGGCGAGCCGGTCACGGCGCGGACGTGGGGACGCACGCGTACGCGGCGGAACTTCCACGAGGAGGGGGAGGGTGTCGTCCAGTTCCTGTGCGACCCGCTGGTGTTCGTCGAGAGCGCGCTCTCGATTCACGAGCGCTCCTCGCCCGTGCATCCGTCCGCGGACGCGTGGGCACGGATTTCGGTCGAACACGTCGAAGAGGGTGAGTCGGGCGGCACGGAATGGAGGGAGTGGGAACTTACACCGGTCGAGATGGGTATCGAGAATCGGATCGTGCCGACCACCAACCGGGGCTACGGCGCGGTCGTCGAGGCCACCGTCGCGGCCTCACGGCTCGATGTCGAAGCCTACGACACGGACGAACTCCGCGAGCGACTCGACTACTTCGCCGAGGTGGTCGAGACCTGTGGCGGCGAGCGCGAACGCGAGGCGATGGCTCGTATCGGTGAGCATACCGTGTGGGGCGGGGAGGACTGAGCCGAGAGCGGGTCGTTTATACGCCGGGCGAAGAAGAGTCGGTATGGCGATCAAACCGGCCTACATCAAGAAGACGGGCAATCTCCTGCTCGAACAGTACCCGGAGGCGTTCTCGACGGACTTCGAGCACAACAAGGAGAGCGTCACCGCGCTGACGAACGTCGAGTCGAAGGGCGTTCGCAATCGCATCGCGGGCTACGTCGCGCGCAAGCAGCAGGGCGCGGTCGCCTAATAGAACCTGCGCCGACCAGAACAGTTTTCATCGGGTTTGTCCTACGCGGGGCAATGACACACGTTGGCGTCCTCGGCGCGACCGGCGCGGTCGGACAGCGGCTGATTCAACTGCTCGACCCCCATCCCGAATTCGAACTTACCTGCGTGACCGCGAGCGACGACAGCGCGGGGCGACCCTACCGCGAGGCAGCGAAGTGGCGCATCGAGACACCCATCCCCGACGAGGTGGCCGATCTCGAAGTCCGCGAGACCGACCCCGCGGCGATTCCCGACGACATCGATCTGCTCTTTTCGTCGCTGCCCTCGTCGGTCGGCGAGCGCGTCGAGTCCGACCTCTGTGAGGCCGGCTTCGTGGTGTCATCGAACTCCTCGAACGCGCGGATGGCCGACGACGTGCCGCTGACGATTCCCGAGATCAATCACGACCACCTCGACTTGCTCGAAGTCCAGCGCGACGAGCGGGGCTGGGATGGGGCCTTGGTGAAGAACCCGAACTGCTCGACCATCACCGCCGTCCCGACGCTCGCGGCGCTCGATTCTTTCGGGTTGGAGACCGCCCACGTCGCCACCCTGCAGGCGGTTTCAGGTGGTGGCTACTCCGGCGTGACCTCGATGGAGATCATCGACAACGTGCTGCCCCACATCGGCGGCGAGGAGGAGAAAATCGAGACCGAGTCCCAGAAGCTCCTCGGCGAGTTCGACGGCGCGGAACTCACCCACCACGACGCCGACGTCGCCGCCTCCTGCAATCGCGTTCCGACCCTCGACGGCCACCTCGAAAACGTCTGGACCGGAACCCGTGAGGCTATCACCGCCGAGGACGCCGCGGCGGCCATGCGCGACGCTCCCTCGCTCGACCTGCATAGTTCTCCCGAGCAGTTCATCGAGGTCTTCGACGAGCCGGACCGCCCACAGCCCCGCCTCGACCGGATGGTCGGCGACGGAATGGGCGTCGCGGCCGGCGGCATCCGCGAGACCTCGGATGGGGTGCAGTACAACTGCCTCGCGCACAACACCCTGCGCGGGGCGGCTGGCGCGAGCGTTCTGAACGGCGAACTGCTGGTCGAAGAGGGCTGGGTCTGAGCTACGCGACCTGGTTTTTCAGCCCCTCGTACTCGCCCGTCTCCTCCACCCGTCGCAGGTTCTCGGCGAGGATGTCCGCGAGACGCTCGTAGTATTTCGGGGAGTTGCCGGCGTTGTGCGGCGTGATCAGGACGTTCTCGAACCCCCAGAGCGGGTGGTCTTCGGGCAGCGGTTCGGGGTCGGTCACGTCGAGGGCCGCACCCCCGATCGCGTTCGACCGAATCGCCGAGATGAGCGCCTCCGTGTCGATGACGGGTCCGCGCGCGACGTTCACGACTATCGCATCCGGCGGCAGCGTGGTGAACTCCGATTCACCGATCATCCCTTCGGTCTCGTCGGTCAGCGGGACCGTGAGCACGAGGTGGTCGGTGCGGGCGAGCGTTTCGTGCAGGCGGTCGGGACCCACCACCTCCTCGGTCGGCCCACCCTTCTCGGGCGAGTGACGAATCCCGATGGTGTCGACGTCGAAACCTTGTAAGCGCTCGACGACGGCGCTACCGAGTGCGCCTAGTCCCGCGACCGTCACCGTCGAGCCGGCGAACTCGCCGACCGGATAGGCACGCCACTCGCGGTGTCGTTTGCGTCGCCAGCCCACGTGATGGCGACGGGTGAGCGCGAGCAGGTATCCCAGTACGTCCTCGGCGATGTTCGGGCCATGAACCCCCGAGGCGGTCGTCACGCTCACCCCATGACTTTCGATGGCGTCCATCGGAAGGTGGCCGTAGCCGGCGTATGAGGAGGCGAACAGCGCCAGATTTCCGGCGCGATCGAGGAGGTCCTCGTCGATGCTCGTGCCGGCGATGACCGGTGCGTTCGCGGCGAAATCGGCCTCTTCGTCGGGTGTGCGCGCCAGTCGGATGTCGTACTTCGGGAGGCGCTCGCGCAGCGCGGTCGCGTACTCGCTCGTCGGCATGCCGTGAACACCTTCTCTGCGCACCATCACGTCCGGGCCGTCGTTCGCCGCCGGTTCCGTTCGCGTCATGGCCGGCGTTCGACCCCGGGGCTATTAATATCGCTTGTCGGCGGCCCGCGACGGCGAGCGCCGAACGGGAGACCTTTATCCGCGGCGCTGGCTCGACTGGTATGGAGCGGATCGACGTGGCGGTCGTCGGCGGTGGCCCGGCGGGTACCTCGGCCGGGCGGGCGGCAGCACGACAGGGAGCCGACACGGTAGTGCTCGAAAAGGGCGTCCCGCGCGAGGACCGCGAGGGACTGGGCCCCGACTCGACGGACGCCGCCGGCATGCTCGATTACTGGGTCGACCTGATGGACCTCCCCGAGGCGATTCCCGAGGACGTGATCCTCCGAGAACTCGACGGGGCGACCTTCGCCGGTCCCACCGAGCGCATCACGATTCGGGAGACGGGGATGGGCAGTTCCTATCCCGATTTCGGCTTCACCTTCCACCGCGCGCGCTTCGACGACTGGCTCGGCGAGCGCTGCGTGGCCGCCGGCGCTGACTACCGCGTCGGCACGAGCGTTCGTGACGTCGACATCGACCGCCGCGGAACTCATACCCTCACCCTGCGCGATGGCCACGAAATCGAGACCGACTACCTGATTCTCGCCGACGGGCCACAGCGAACGATCACCCGTGGGGTGCTCGCCGAGTTCGTCGCGGAGCAGCGCCTCCATAACCTCGCCGCGAACCGCGCGAACCACATCGCCTATCAGGAGTATCGAGAGTTTCCGCCCGAACTGTTCGACGACGACCTCATCAAGTTCTGGTGGGGTTCGATGCCCGGCCACACGGCCTACCCGTGGGTGTTCCCGAACGAGAACTGCGTGGCCCGCGTGGGACTGACGATGCCCATCGGTCTCGACATCGACGAGGTGCGCAATCCGGAGCGCTATCGATTGCTCGAACCCGACGACACGACCGTGCCAGCGGGCAAGGAGTACGTCGAACGGCTGCTCGAAAGCGAGTATCCCGACTACGACCTCGACGACTTCCCGCTGGTCGAGAATCGCGGCAAGCGCGGCGGGACCGAGACCTATCCCATCTCCTCGACGCGACCGATCGACTCGCCCGTGGGCGCGAACGTCGCCATCGTCGGCGGCGCGATGGGCGCAACCTCCGCGTTCCACGAGGGCGGCGACCACGTGGCGGTGCGCACGGGGAAGATCGCGGGTTCGCTCGCCGGCGCGGGCGCACTCGACGCCTACAACCGCGAGTGGAAGCGCGCGGTCGGCGACGAAATCCTCCGCAACGTCTCGATGGCCGACGTCGTGGCCGACTTCGAACCACCCGACTGGGACGACGCCTTCCAATCGGTCGGACGCATGCTCAACGACGGTCGCTTCAGCCCGCTCCGAGTGCCGTTTTCGGGTCGTGCCGGTCTCTCGGTGCTCGCCCGCTACGGCCGCGCGAAGTTCGGCTACCGCAACGACAGATACGTGCAGATTCGGGAATCGGAGTACGCCGTCTGAGCCACGGACGGTTTATGGCTGTGCCACGTAGAAGAAGTGCGCGCCGTAGTCCTCGTCCGAGCACGTCCATACGGACGCGATGACGCGCGACGAACCCCGGCGTGCGACATTGGTTGCGCCACACGCGACCGACTGCGAGGCCGGCGCGAGCCGGCCGTGGATGGCCACCGACGGCCCGCCCGGCATAGGGTTTACCGGCTGAGACGGCACACCGCCTGCGATGAGGCCGGTGGTTAGTGTTCCGGGCGATACCTTCCCACCATTTTACTTCGGGGTATCGCTTCACTCGCTCCGCTCGTTCGCTCAACTCCGCCAAAAATCTGGACCGAAAACGTCCGCTCACTCGGCTTCGCCTCGTTCACGGTGTTCTCGTGAACGACCGCAAGGAGTGAACGAGAGCTAGAGAGACGCTTCGTGTCTCTCGTGAACCGCACTCGTTCCACTCGCGCGGATGCTGACGCTCTCCGCAACCGCATAGCACCGCCGAAGCCCTCGCATCCCTTCGGGATGCTCGCCCTTCATCCACTAGGAGAGCAAACTCTCCTGTGCCTGCGGTCGCAGAGCGACCACAGACACCAGGAACCGCACCGCAGCCGCTACCCCACTGCCTAGCTGGCGGCGAGCAAACGAAATCGAGCACAGCAGACGACAGTAGTGGACGTGCTCGATCTCGGATTTATATTCGAGACCGCCGTACCGCCGGCCGAATGAACAGGAGTGGCTTCGTGAAACTCTCGGTGCTCGCGTTCGGGCTGGTTCTGCTGAGCTTCCTGATACTCGGCTTCTCGCGGCTCGTGATTCCCTACCGCACCGCGCGCGTCCTCGCCGCGCCGACGACCCTGCTTGCGTTCGCGCTGGTCTGCTATCTCCTCGTGCGCGCGGTGCTCTCGAAACTCCACATCGTCGAAATCGAGGAGTGAGAGACCACAAACCGTTTTCGCGCCGACTCCGAACCACCCGTATGGACGTCAACACCGTTGCGGACCTCCCGCCCGACAGGCGACACGCGCTGTTCAAGCGCGACGCCGGCATCGACGCCATCGAGACGGACGTCGAGGACATCATCGAGCGCGTGCGCGAGGAGGGCGACGCCGCGCTGCGCGCCTACGCCGAGGAGTTCGACGACACTACCGTGGGGACCATCGACGTGACCGATGCCGCAGAGCGCGCCCACGAGGACATCGACGCAGACCTTCGAGAGGCCATCGAGACCGCCGCCGAAAACATCGAGGCCTTCCACGAGCGCCAACTGCCCGACGACTGGCGCGAGTCGTTCGACGGCCGCGAACTCGGGCGGCGCTACCGCCCGACCGAGCGCGTCGGTGCGTACGTCCCCGGTGGTGGCGCGGCCTACCCTTCAAGCGCGCTGATGACGGTCATCCCTGCGAAAGTCGCTGGCGTCGAGCAGGTGGCAGTCGCCACGCCGCCGGCCGACGACCTCAGCACGGCGACCCTCGCGGCGCTGCACGTCGCCGGCGCGGACGAAATTCATCAAGTGGGCGGCGCACAGGCCATCGCCGCGCTCGCCTACGGCACCGAAACCGTCTCCCGCGTGCAGAAGATCGTCGGGCCGGGCAATCGGTGGGTGACCGCGGCCAAGGCAGCAGTACGAAACGACTGTGCCATCGACTTTTTAGCTGGCCCGAGCGAGATATGTGTGCTCGCCGACGATTCAGCCAACCCCGAATTCGTCGCGGCGGACCTCCTCGCACAGGCCGAACACGACTCGGCGGCGTCGGTCGTCGCCATCACCGACGACGAAACCCTCGCCGACGACGTCGTCGCGGCCATCGACCGGCAGATCGACGACCGTGAGCGCGCGGACGTCATCCGCGAGGCGCTCGGCAACGACGCCAGCGGCGTCTTCGTGGCGCGCTCGATGCCCGAGGCAGTCCTCTTCTGTGAGGAATACGCCGCCGAACACCTCTCGATTCAGGCCGAGGATGACGAGGCGCTGCTCGACCGTATCAGTAGTGCGGGAAGCGTCTTTCTCGGCCCCCACAGCCCTGTGGCGGCGGGCGATTACGCCGCCGGACCGAACCACGTGCTGCCGACCGGCGGCGAGGCGCGCACCACGGGTGGATTATCGGTCGAGACGTTCCTGCGCTCGACGACCGTCCAGCGGCTCCCGGCGGACGCGCTCGATGCGCTCGGCGAGACGGTGACGACGCTCGCGGAGGCCGAGGGGCTGGAAGCCCACGCCGAGAGCGTCCGGGTTCGTGAGCGGACCAGTCGGGACTGAGAACTCGATGCGAGGAGCCGACTGGATTCGCCCGTATATGAAATCGGGTATCACTCCGGCATAGATTTTTACCGTTAGTGGACGAGACGACTGTATGGACGATTCGACCGAGAGACAGGATCGACGCAGCGAGAACGGACGTTCGCGGCGGGCGTTCATGGGTGATGCGACGCTCGTCGGCGCGGGTGTGGCCGCGCTGTCGGTCGCCGGCGTCGCGGCCGCCAACGACGACAACGGCGATAGTAGCGGCGAGAACAGCGACGACGTGAGTGACGTCGACGTGTTGAACTACGCGCTCACGCTCGAACACCTCGAAGCGGCCTACTACAACGACTTCCTCGACAACTACTCCGAAAGCGAGGTCGAGCGCTCGGAGGTCGCACGGTATTTCGCACGGCCGACACTCCAGTATTCGACCTACCAGCAGATTCAGGACGTACGCGACCACGAAGAGGCTCACGTCGAGACGCTCACCGAAACCATCGAGGACCTCGGCGGCACCCCAGTCGAGGCCGCCGAATACGAGTTCCCGTACTCGTCGATTCAGGAGTTCGTCGCGGTCGCCGACCGCCTCGAAGCCGTCGGCGTCTCCGCTTACGCCGGTGCCGCGCCGCTGATCGATAGCGACGAGGTGCTCGCGGCCGCGCTCTCGATTCACTCCGTCGAGGCGAATCACCAGACGTATTTCCAACTCCTAAACCTCCAGCGGCCCGCACCGAACGCCTTCAACCCCGCGCGCTCGATGGATCAGGTCCTACCGATCGCCAAGCAGTTCATCGTCGGCGAGGACGGCGGTGACGGGAACGGTCTCGTGACCGCGACGAGCGACGCGAGCGTTTCGGCGACCGTCGAACGCATCAAGGGAATGATCGAGAAAAAGGGCTTGAAATCCATCGCAACTGTCGACCACGCCGCGAACGCCAATTCGGTGGGGATGGACCTCCGGCCGACGACGCTGCTGGTCTTCGGCAATCCCTCCATTGGAACGCCGCTGATGCAGGCGAGTCAGTCCACCGGGATCGACCTTCCCCAAAAGATGCTCGTCTACGAGGACGAGGGCGGCCAGACGAACGTGGCCTACAACGCTCCCGAGTATCTCGCCGAACGCCACGACATCACGGGGCAGAACGGTCGCTTGGAGAAGATCGCTACCGTGCTCGAAGCGCTCGCTGGCGGCGACGTGGAGAGTTCGAAGGCCGACCCGAGCGGTCTGCTCGCCGGCGGCGACGGTGTCGTGACCGTCGCGGGCGACGAGAGCGTCGATGCCACCGTGACGCGCATCGAGAACGCGCTCGCATCCAAGGACGCCATCTCGCTCGTGACGAGCGTCGATCACGCCGCGAACGCCGATTCAGTAGGGATGGACCTCCGGCCCACGACGCTGCTGGTCTTCGGGAACCCGAACCTCGGCACGCCGCTGATGCAGGCCAATCAGTCCATCGGCATCGACCTTCCCCAAAAGATGCTCGTCTACGAGGACGAGGGTGGGGACGTCGAAGTCGCCTACAACGACCCCCGATTCATCGCCAAGCGCCACGGCATCACCGGGAAGGACGACGTGCTCTCGAAGATCGAGGGCGCGCTGCGATCGATCGCCACCGGTGACTCCAGCGGCGACGGCTCCAATGGCGAAGGCGAACTCGCGGTCGCGGGCCTGAGCGCCGACGCCGACGGCACCGACGCCAACAACCTGAACGACGAGTACATCACCTACGAGAACACTGGCGACGGTCCGTTGAACCTCTCGGGCTGGACGGTCGCGGACGATTCGGACACGACCTACACGTTCCCCGACGGGTTCACGCTCGAACCGGGCGCACGGGTCACGCTCTACACCGGCAGCGGCACGGACACCGACACGGAACTGTACTGGGGGCGAGCGAACGAGGTCTGGAACAACGGGGCCGACACGATGACCGTCGAGAACGCCGACGGGGAGATCGCCCTGCAGCGTTCGTATCCCTGACATCCGGCCGTGACGAATCGCTATCGGGACCGACGGTCGCCCGAACCCGTCGAGAGCGATCTATCACTCGGTGAGTGGTGAATGGACGACGACCGAGCCGACGACCACGGCGGGTTCGTCTTCGGCGACGAGCGGGCGGCCGACGCCGACGCGACCGACGACCGTGTTCCGCGGAGAGCCGTCGCCGCTGCCGTGTTCGTCGTCGCCCTTCTCCTGTTCGCTGCCGTCGCCTATCCGTTCGTATTGAGCGCCGTGACCGGACTGTTCGGCGGTGGCTCCGACGATGCTGGGGCGGCGAACGGAACGACCGAACCGGGCGACACGTCCGGTGGCGAACTCGCCGGCGAGCAGACCACGACGACCGACGCGCCGGGGGAGCGAGCGGACACGACGCCCGACGTACGGACGCCGACCGATACGGCGAAAGCGACGGCGACCGCAACCGACGGATCGACACCGACTGCAACGCCCACGCCGACCCGGACGGACACGACTGAAACGGCCACGGCCGACACGGCCACATCGGCCGCACCGACGGTCGAATCGTTCACCGTCACCGACCGGTCGGCGGGTGGGACGGCGCGCTTCGACGTCGGCTGGAACGTCACCGACGCCGATAGCGACCTCGTCGCGGTCCGAGTGACGATCGTGGCCGACCCGGACGGTGAGGCGCGCACCGTCGCCCAACGCCGATTCGACGCCGGTGGGGCACGGACGGCGGGCGGGGGCAGCTTCGAGGTCCCCGAGGGGAGCGGCGCAGCCTACGAAATCGGCATCGAGGTCGCGGATGGCGGCGACAATACGGCCTTCGAACTCACGCGCGTCGTCGCCGACGGCGAGCCCGATAGCTGATCGGTCGCCGCCACGCGCTCGCGCGGGTCTCGAAACCTTCAAACACCATCCCATACGAGGTGGCACAATGGCAGCTTTACCGTACGAGACGGTCGCGTTTGCGCTGTTCGCGCTCGTCACCGTTGGGAGCGCCGCCGGCGTCGTCCTCATGGAGGACGTCTGGCACTCGGCGCTCATGCTCGGGGTGGCGCTTCTGAGCGTCGCCATCCACTACGTGATGATGAGCGCGGAGTTCCTCGCCGCGATGCAAATCCTCGTCTACGTCGGCGGCGTGCTCATCCTCATCACCTTCGCGGTGATGTTGACCCGCGTCGACGACCCGAAGGAGGCAGTGTCGTGACCTCCCGACCGAAACTGCGACTTGGCAGTCACCTCCTGCCCGGTCTCGTCGCGGTCGCGCTGTTCGTCGTCTTCGCCGCCGTCTTCCTGACGAGTTCGTTCGACGCGCCGGCGGGCTTTCCCGGTGGCGGGTCGGTGACGGCATCGATCGGCTACGCTCTGTTCAATCTCGACGGCGGGGCCTACCCGAGCGAGGGTTTCCTGGTCGCCTTCGAGATCATCGACCTCGCGCTCGTCGCGGCGCTCGCGGCCGCGGTGATGCTCGCGAAGACCGAGGAGAACGGTCGTATCGCCGGCGCGCTCCGGTTCGTCTCGCCAGACCGCGACGCCGACGACGAATCAGAAACCGCCGCGCGCGCCGACGGTGGCCGCGACGTGGCGAGCGAGAGGGAGGGTCGCTGATGGTTCCCGTCCAGTACTACCTCCTCCTGTCGGCAGGGCTGTTCTGTATCGGTCTGTTCGGGATTCTCACCCGCCGGAACGCGCTCGTCTTCCTCATGAGTGTGGAACTCATGCTCACCGCTGCCAACATCAACTTCGTTGCCTTTTCGTTCCAGCACGGGAATCTCACCGGACAGGTGTTCAGTTTGTTCACGATCGCACTCGCCGCGGCGGAGGTCGCGGTCGGCATCGGCATCGTCCTCGTCCTCTACCGCAACTTCCGCGGCGTGGACGTGACTGAAGCAGCGACGATGAGGTGGTGACAATGGCGGCATTCGATTACGCGCCGGCGATCGCGCTCCTGCCGCTCGCCTCGTTCGTCATCGCGCTCTTCGCGGGCAAGTACATGCCCAAACGCGGCGCGCTCGCGGGCATCCTCGCCACCGGCGGCTCGCTCGTCCTCTCGATTTGGATGGCGTTCACCGTTGCGGGCGGCAGCTCCTACAATCAGGTGCTCTACACGTTCGTCTCGCCCGAGGCGTTCGACCTCCACCTCGGAATCCTCATTGACCCGCTCGCGGCGATGATGCTGATCATCGTTTCCTTGGTGGCCTTTCTCGTCCACGTCTTCAGTCTCGGCTACATGAACGACGAGGGCGAGATCGGTCTGCCCCGCTACTACGCCGGTCTCGGGCTGTTCACGGCGAGCATGCTCGGATTCGTCCTGGCCGACAACCTCTTCATGGCGTTCATGTTCTTCGAGATGGTCGGCCTCTGCTCGTGGCTGCTCATCGGCTTCTGGTTCCGCGACGATGCGCCGCCGAGCGCGGCGAAGAAGGCCTTCTTAGTCACTCGCTTCGGTGATTACTTCTTCCTCGTCGGCGTCGTCGCCGTCTTCGCCACCTTCGGAACGGCGACCTTCGCCGGTCCCGAGAGCTTTGTGCGACTCGCCGAGGAGGCCCTCGCCGGCAATGCGGGCGACGTCTCCACGTTCGGTTTCAGCGCACAGACGTGGTTCGCGGTTCTCGGACTGCTCGTGCTCGGCGGCGTCATCGGCAAGTCCGCCCAGTTCCCGCTGCACACGTGGTTGCCCGACGCGATGGAAGGCCCTACCCCCGTGTCGGCGCTCATCCACGCCGCGACGATGGTCGCCGCCGGTGTCTACCTCGTCGCGCGTATGTACGGTTTCTACGCGCTGCTGCCCACTGTGCTCGCCATCATCGCGTTCATCGGCGGGTTCACCGCGCTGTTCGCGGCGTCGATGGCGGTCGTCAAACGCGAGATCAAGCAGGTGCTCGCGTACTCGACCATCTCCCAATACGGGTACATGATGCTCGGGCTCGGCGTCGGCGGCTACGTCGCCGCGACCTTCCACCTGATGACCCACGCCTTCTTCAAGGCACTCCTCTTCCTCGGCGCTGGCTCGGTCATCATCGCCATGCACCACAACGAGGACATGTGGGACATGGGTGGCCTCAAGGACCGAATGCCCGTCACCTACTGGACCTTCCTCGCCGGCTCCTTGGCGCTCGCGGGCATCTTCCCCTTTGCGGGCTTCTGGTCAAAAGACGAGGTGCTCTACGAGGCGCTCGTCCACGGCCTCAACGACCCGCTCCTGTTGGGTGCGTACGCGATGGGCCTGCTCGCCGTGCTCTTCACCGGATTCTATACTTTCCGGATGGTCCTCTTGACCTTCCACGGCGAGCCACGCAGCGACACCGCCAGAAACCCCCACGGCGTGGGCTGGAACGTCAAGGGTCCGCTCGCCGTGCTGGGAGTGCTCGCGGTCGTCGCCGGTTTCATCAACATGGTGCCGGTGGCCGAACTCACGGGACTCGAAATCGAGTTCCTCCACAAGTGGCTCGAACACGGTATCACGGGCGTGAACTCCGAACACTACGGCGAACTGCTACACGACGTCGCGGGCTACACCGCGGCCGAACTCTCGCCGCTGATTCCGGCCGTAGTCTCGCTGGCGCTCGCGCTCGCCGGCGCGGGACTGGCCTACGTCCTCTACCGTGGTCCCGCACCCGACGCACACACCGACCGACTCGGCAGTCTCAAAACGCTACTCATGAGCAATTACTACCAAGACGAGTATCAAGTCTGGCTGGCGAACGCGACCGCACGGGTCGCGCGCGCGGCCGATACGTTCGACCAGGGAGTCATCGACGGCGTCGTCAACGGCGTTTCGGGCGTGAGCCTCTTTTCGGGCAGTCGCGTCAAGCGCGTCCAAACTGGTGTCGTCACCAACTACGCCGCGCTGCTCTCGCTCGGACTGGTGGCGCTGTTGGTGGTCTTCGGCCTGCTCGGGGGGTGGTTCTGAGTGATCATCGAACTCCTGCTCGCGTTCTGTCTCGTCGGTGCGGTCGTGGTGTTCGTCCTGCCCGACGAGTACGCGCCCATGGGTGCGCTCGCGGCGAGTCTGTTCCCGCTCGTGACGAGCCTCGTCATGTGGTTCGACTTCGACGGTTCGGGCAACGCCTTCCTCGCGGGTGGCGATTTGGCCTACGAGACGATGGTCCAGTGGATATCGCTGGGACCGTATGCAATCAATTGGCACGTCGGCGTCGACGGCATCAGCATGCCGCTGGTCGTCCTCGCCACGCTGCTGACGACGCTGGCCATCCTGACGGCGTGGACGCCCATCGACGAGCGGCGCTCGCAGTTCTACGGGCTGATGCTGCTCCTCGAAGCGGGCCTGCTCGGCGTGTTCGTCGCGCTCGATTTCTTCGCGTGGCTCGTCTTCTGGGAGGTCGTGCTGGTCCCGATGTACATGCTCATCGGCGTCTGGGGCGGCCCACGGAGAAAGTACGCCGCCGTGAAGTTCTTCGTCTACACCAACCTCGCGACGCTGGTGATGTTCCTCGGGTTCATGGCGCTCGTGTTCGGACTCGGCGATTCGGTGTCGACGCTCGACATGCCGGCGATCACACAGGCGATCCGCGCCGGTGAACTCGGCTCGCTCGCTGGCGTCGCGCCGGGAACCATCAAGACCGTGGCCTTCATCGCCATGTTCGCCGGCTTCGCGGTCAAGGTACCCATCGTCCCGGTCCACACGTGGCTGCCAGACGCTCACGTCGAAGCGCCGACGCCAGCGTCGGTGATGCTGGCCGGTGTGTTGTTGAAGATGGGGACGTATGCCCTGCTGCGATTCAACTTCACCATGCTGCCCGACGTCGCCGCAGAGCTCGCGCCCTTCATCGCGCTGTTGGCGGCCGTCTCGGTCATCTACGGTGCGATGCTCGCGCTCGCCCAACAGGACCTCAAACGCATCGTCGCCTACTCCTCGATCTCCTCGATGGGCTTCGTCATCCTCGGATTGATCGCCTACACCGAATACGGGCTGGGCGGGGCGACCTTCCAGATGATCTCTCATGGGCTGCTCTCGGGCCTGCTCTTCGCCTGCGTCGGCGTCATCTACAACACGACGCACACGCGGATGGTCGGCGATATGTCCGGGCTCGCCGACCGCATGCCGGTCACGACCGGCATGTTCGTCGCGGGCTCGTTCGGCTACATGGGGCTGCCGTTCATGGCCGGCTTCATGGGCGAGTACTTCATCTTCCAGGGCGCGTTCGCCGCCGACTTCGCCGGGTCGATGGTCTTCACGGCGGTGTCGATGTTCGGCATCGTCATCGTCGCGGGCTACTTCCTCTACGCGATGCAGCGCACCCTCTTTGGAGAGTACCGCCTCGAAACCGACTATCAGGTGGGGCGGGCGGCCGTCCACGACATCGTGCCGCTGGCGGTGCTGGTCGTGTTCGTCATCGTCCTTGGTACTGCGCCGAACATCTTCTTCGACATGATCACCGATGCGGTCGGTCCGATGCTGGGGGGTGGGCTGTAGATGGCTCCGCTTCCCGACTGGGCGACGCTCGCGCCGACGCTGCTGCTCGCGCTCACGGCGCTCGTGCTGCTGGTCATCGACAGCATCAGCCCGCACACGAAAAACCGGAACCTGCTCGCGGGCACGACGCTCGTGGGGACACTGGCCGCCCTCGCCGCGGCGGCCGGGCTGCTCGTCACCGGGACGGGCACCGATGGTGGCATCTCCATCTACGGCGGCCAGCTCATCGTCGACGGGATGAGCCTCTTCTTCACGGTGATCTTCACGAGCGTTGCGGCGCTCGTCACGCTGGCGAGCTACGACTACCTCGCCGGCGAGACCGAGCAGGCCGAATACTACGCGCTCGTCATGCTCGCCACCACCGGGATGGCGCTGATGGCCTCGGCGGGCAGTCTCGCGGTCGTGTTCGTGAGCTTCGAGTTGCTCTCGTTGCCCTCCTACGCGCTGGTCGCGTTCATGAAGGACAACCGCGGCAGCGTCGAGGCCAGCCTGAAGTATCTCCTCATCGGCGCGCTCTCGTCGTCGATCCTCCTCTACGGCATCAGCCTCGTCTACGGCGTCACCGGCGGGCTGCTATTCGAGACGGTCGCCGAGAACGTTCAAAACAGTGGTCTCACAGGCATGCTCGGCATCGGCGTGCTGATGGTGCTCGGCGGGTTCGCGTTCAAGACCGCGAGCGTGCCGTTCCACTTCTGGGCACCGGAGGCTTACGAGGGCGCACCGGGACCGATCTCGGCGTTCCTCTCGTCGGCATCGAAGGCCGCCGGGTTCGTCGTTGCCTTCCGCGTGTTCACGATGGCCTTCGGCCTCGACATCGTCTCCAGCGTGGATTGGGTGCTCGCCTTCCAAGTTCTGGCCGTGGTGACGATGACGCTCGGCAACTTCGCCGCCGCGACCCAGGACAACGTCAAGCGGATGTTGGCCTACTCCTCGATCGGGCAGGCGGGCTACGTGCTCATCGGGCTGGCGGCCCTCGGCGGCGGTCAGAACGCGCTCGTGTTGGGTATGAGCATGACCCATCTCTTGGTCTACGGGTTCATGAACACCGGTGCCTTCCTGTTCATCGCGCTCGCAGAACACTGGGAGGTCGGCCGGACCTTCGAGGACTACAACGGACTCGGCTCGCAGGCCCCGATCGCCTGTGCGGCGATGTCGGTGTTCATGCTGAGCCTCGCCGGCATCCCGCTCGGCGGTGGGTTCCTCTCGAAGTACTTCCTGTTCGGCGCGGCCGTCGGCGCGGGCTTCTGGTGGCTCGCGGGCATCGCCATCATCAACAGCGTGCTCTCGCTGTACTACTACCTGCGCGTGGTCCGCGCGCTCTGGTTCGAGGACGCGAACGGCGAGCGCACCATCGAGAGCTACCCGCTCGGTCTCTACACTGCCGTGGTCGCCGCCGCGGTCGTCACGGTGCTGCTGATTCCCGCCTTCGGATTCGTCTCACAGCCGGCCGTCGACGCGGCTGCCGCGCTGTTCTGAATCGGTTTTCGCTTCGATCTATCCGTTATTCACGCTGCCGCCAGCGGCGGCTGTGCGGTTGCGGTAGCGGTTCCTTGCGGATGAAGGGCAAGACCGTGAGCGAAGCGAGCGGTCGAGGGCTTCTGTGGTGCTGTGCGGTTTGCGGAGAGCATCAGCATCCGCGCGAGTGAAACGAGCGCGGTTCGCCGCGAGCGAAGTGAGCGAGCGGGAGTTTTTAGTCCAGGTTTTTGGACGGGGTTCGAGGCGAGCGCAAGCGAGCCGAGGATCCCGTGTAAAAAAGTGGGCGACTATGTTCGGAACGACTCGCCGCAGCCACACTCGCTGACGACGTTCGGATTTTCGACGTGGAAGCCAGCGCCCTGGAGACCGCCCTCGAAGTCGAGGACACTGCCGCCGATGTAGTTCATGCTCGCGGGGTCGACGAACACCCGGAGGTCGTGGTGTTCGTACACTTGGTCGTCGGCTTCGGGTTCACCGTCGAAGCGCATCCCGTAGGAGAGACCCGCACAGCCACCCTGCTGGACGAACAGGCGGAGGCCAGCGACCCCGGTGTCCATGCCCTCGCCGTCGAGGAGGTCGAGCGCCTGCTCGGCGGCGGTCTCCGAGACCTCGATCGTCGGTGTCTCGTCGGCGGTTGCAGCCGTGCTCATACCGAGTACTTCGTCGCCAGCGGGTTAACGGTGACGGCGAGGGTCGTGGGTTGTCGAAGTGCTCGCCAGTCAGCCGTGGGTGGAGCGGTGGGTGAGCTACAGCACGCGCTTGCCGAGCGCGCTCGCGGCGAGTTCGGTGGCGAGTTCGGCGGTCTCGTTGTGCGAGTCGAGGATCGGATTCACTTCGACGACTTCGAGCGAGCGCAGCGCGTCGTCGTGGTCGGCCACCAGTTCCATCGCCGAGTGGGCCTCGCGGTAGGTGACGCCCCCTCTGACGGGAGTGCCCACGCCGGGCGCGTGGGAGGGATCAAGCCAGTCCATATCGAGGCTCACGTGCATCCCGTCGACGCCGTCGGTGGCGACGGCGAGCGCCTCCTCGGTGACCGAGACGACGCCACGCTCGTCGATGTCGGACATCGTGAACGCCGTCATCTCGCTGTCGCGGATGCGCTCGCGTTCTGGATCGTCGACGCTGCGCAAGCCGACGAGCGCGACGTTCTCCTCGGCGAGGTTCGAGGCGTTCGCCCACGGCGTGTCGGCGAAGCTCCCCATCCCGAGTGCGGCCGCCAGCGGCATGCCGTGGACGTTTCCTGACGGAGTGGTTGCGGGCGTGTTGACGTCGCTGTGGGCGTCGAACCAGACCGCGCCGATGTCGGCCCCCCGCGATGCGCCCGCGAGCGTGCCGATGGCGATGGAGTGGTCGCCGCCGAGGACGAGCGGCAGCGCGCCGTCGGCGAGCGTGCCGGCCACCTCGTCGGCGAGTCGCGTACAGATCGACTCGATCTCGGCGAGATACTTCGCGTTGCTCGTCTCCTCGTCCGGGTCGCGCTCCTCGGCGTGTGGCACCGTGAGATCGCCCCGCTCGACGGTCGAGCGGTCGATACCGTCGAGCGCCGCCGACAGACCGGCATACCGTATCGCCGACGGGCCCATGTCGACGCCACGCCGGTCGGCACCGAGATCCATCGGGACGCCGATAGTCCGAATCGTCATGGCGAACCTGTGTGTGGGCGGTATAAAAAACGACGTTTTACTGGTACTGTGCGCAGACGCGCCGGATACCTTCGTCGAAGTCGATCTCGGGTTCCCAGCCGGTCGCCGCCTTCATCTTCGAGGTGTCGGCCATCGTGTCGTGGACGTAGGCGTGGTCGGGGATCGGGTTCTCGATGTATTCGGGCTCGATATCCGAATCGAGTTCGTCGGTAAGGCGCTCGACGAGCGTGTTGATGGTGTAGCTCTCTCCCGTCCCGAGGTTGTAGATGCCCGTCAGGCGCTCCTCGGCGGCACGTTCGAGGCCGCGAACGATGTCGTCGACGTGGGTGAAATCGCGCGTCTGCGTGCCGTCGCCGTAGATCACCGGCGAGTCGCCGTTGGCGATGTCGTCGGCGAACTGGGCGATGAGGTTGGCGAACTCACCCTTGTGTTCCTCGGCGCCGCCGTAGCCCTGATAGACCGAGAAGAAGCGGAGGCCGGCCATGTCCATGTCGTAGTAGTGGGCGAAGTACTCGCCGTAGCGCTCGCGGGCGAGTTTCGAAGCCTCGTACCCCGTACGAGCTTTCACCTCCATGTCTTCCGGTGAGGGTTCGGTACGGTCGCCGTAGATCGAGGAGGTCGAGGCGTAGACCACGGTGTCGCAGCCGTCGGCGCGGGCCTGCTCGACGGTGTTGACGAAGCCTTCAACGTTGACCCGTGCGCCCTTCTGGGGGTTCTCTTCGTGCATCGGGCCCGACGAGAGCGCCGCGAGGTGGAAGACGACGTCGACGTCGGTCGGGAGGTCGTCGTCAAGCACACTCGTTTCGACGAACTCGACTTCAGAATCGAGGTTCTCGGGGGTACCGAGGAAGCCGTCGTCGAGGGCGATCACGTCGTTGTCCGCCGCGAGGTGGTTCGCGAGGTTCGAACCGATGAACCCCGCACCGCCGGTGACGAGCACGCGCTGTCCGTTCATGACTCGACAGCCTCGGCGAACAGTGAAATCTCTATCGGAATTCGTGGCGACGAACCGTCCGACCTGCCCTCCCTCCCGCGGGCCACCGAACCGGCAGCCGCCGGGTTTAAGGTCGGGTGTGACGAATGACACGATATGTCATCTATCGAACTCACCGACAGTCAGAAGAAGATTCTCCAGGAGCTCGTCGACCTCTATCGCGAGAGCGAGAGTGCGGTCAAGGGCGAAGCCATCGCCGACATGGTCGACCGCAATCCCGGCACCATCCGCAACCAGATGCAGAGCCTGAAAGCGCTCCAGCTCGTCGAAGGTGTCCCGGGACCGAAAGGCGGCTACAAACCCACGGCCAACGCCTACAGCGCGCTCGACATCGAGGAGATGGACGAGCCCGAATCCGTCCCGCTCAGCCACAATGGCGAAGTCGTCGAGAACGTCAACGTCCAAGAGATCGACCTCCTCAGCGTCCACCACCCCGAGAAGTGCCGTGCGGAGATCCACATTCAGGGCTCCGTTCGAGATTTCCACGAGGGTGATACCGTGACCGTTGGACCGACGCCGAAATCGAGTCTTGCCATCACGGGCCGGGTCGATGGTGTGGTCGACACCGACAACACGATCATTCTCGACACACAGAACATGAAAGCGCCCGCCGAGGACTGAGACCGCTCCGACACTCCGTCATCCCTGTCCTGCGACACCTACTGCAACCGTCTCGACGGTCGACGAACAGTACCGACTCCGGTGGATAGAAGCCTCACCGACTCGTGTCGCCTCCATGACCGGCCAGCAACACGATCGTGACACACTCGGACGGCGACGGTTCGTCGGAGCGGCGGCCGCGACGACTGTTTCGCTCGCTGGCTGCCTCGGCGGCGGGGCCGGTGACGAAGCAACGGCCGGCCCGACGGATGCCGGTGACGAGACGCCGACCGACGGATCGAGCGGAGAAGCGGCCCGAACGACCACTACCGCCTCGGACCTCGACCTGCGCGAGGCGAACGTCGTCGATGTCGCGGTCGAACCGAGCGGGGAGTCCTCCCGCTTCGCGGTGACGCTCTATCACGACGACGATGGCGAGGACGGCTACGCGAACTGGTGGCAAGTCGAAACGCTCGACGGAACGCGACTCGGCCGGCGCGAACTCAGCCATCCACACGGCACGACGCGGTTCACCCGCTCGGAAACCGTCGAAATCCCCTCGGGAACGACTCGTGTCGTCGTTCGTGGTCACGACCAGACCCACGGCTACGGCGGCCACGCGATGGTCGTGACCCTCGACACGGGCGAAACCGAAATCGTTGCACAGGGGTCCGAACCGCGGTCGTTCGGCGGGAACGGTTCCGGATCGACGACCGCAACCAGCGGCGGATAGCGAAGCGAGAGATGGCCGCAGAGAACGACGCTCGCGTAGCAGTCGACGCCGAACTCGATGATTTGGACGAACGTTTCGGCGACTTCGAACTCACCGAAACCACCGTCGAAAACGACCCCGCGTTCTACGAGCACGGTCTCGACCGCGTCCGCGAGACCGGCATGCTCGCCGACGCCAGCGCGCTCGTCTACGATGGTCGGAATCGAGTGCTGCTCGTTCGCCACCCCGATACGCCCGAATCGTGGGTGACACCCGGTGGGGGCTACGAGGCGAGTGACGGTTCGCTCGTGACGACGGTGATTCGTGAGGTCGAGGAAGAGACCGGCGTTCGCCTTGCGGTGACGGACGTTCTCTTCGCACGGGTCGAAACCATCGAACACCGCGACGAGCAGCGGTCGTATCCGATGCTCAGGCTGCAGTTCGCGGCTCGCGGCGACAGGCCAGCATCCGCCGCGAACGACGATGAGATACTCGAAGCACGGTGGTTCGCGGATCCACCGACCGATTTCGAGAACAACGATTTAACTGCTCCTCGCCCGATGGAGACCCATGCAGAACCCGCTTGCCGCGCTCGCCGGACGACTCCGCGGAACGCGAAAAACGGACGACTACACTGATCGCCCGATGCTCGACGTGGCCCACGAGATCCGCGAGAACCCACGCACCATCGAGTGTCGGGACGGCCGGGCGCTCGGCTACGCCGACTGTGGCGACCCCGCTGGCGACCCGCTGGTCGTCTTCCACGGCTTCCCGAACTCGCGGGTGTTCGGCGCACTCCTCGACCAAGCGGGCCGCGAGCGGGGGCTGCGAATCATCGCGCCCGAGCGCCCCGGTCTCGGGGTCTCGGACCCCCTACCGAACCGAACGGTCGCCGACTGGCCCGCCGACGTGGCCGATCTGGCCGCGGCGCTCGACCTCGATTCGTTTCCGGTACTCGGCGTTTCCGGCGGCGGGCCCTACGCGGCCGCCTGTGCCGCCGATCTCTCTAATGTCGAGCACGCGGCCATCGTCTGCGGGCTCGCGCCGCTCGAATCGGTGGGTCTCGGCGACCGATTGCCCTTCCTGCTGGCCGAGCACGCCCGGCCGCTGGCGACGCTTTCGCTGTGTGCCGACGGCCGCCGCGCTCGCAAGAACCCCGAAAAGTATCTCGCCTTGCGCGCCGCGGCGAGTGCCGCGGTGGACGAAAAGCGCTGGCGCGGCGAGATCGGGCAGGTATTACTCGCAAGCGGTCTGGAAGCGACGGCTCACCACGGCTACGGCCCGCTCACGACGGATCTCGCGGTGCCCGCCCGCGAGTGGGGGATCGACCTCGCGACCATCGACGTTCCCGTCTCGCTGTGGTACGGCAAGGACGACCACATCGTGCCGCTTTCGATGGGTGTTCACTACACCGAGCGGATCCCGACTGCCGAGAGCCACATCTATCCGAATCAGGGCCACCTCTCCGTCGTCGACGGCAACCAAGAGCGGATCCTCGATTCGCTCGTCGGCAGCTAGTGTTCGACCAACTCGACGAGAATCCCGCCCGTCGATTTCGGATGCAGGAAGGCGACCTCGTGGCCCCACGCGCCCGCTCTCGGCTCCTCGTCGATGGCTTCGACGCCGTGGTCGTCCATCCTGTCGAGCGCGCCCACGATGTCGTCGGTCGCCAGCGCGAGGTGGTGGATTCCGGGACCATTGCTGTCGAGATAGCGTGCGATGGTTCCGTCCTCGACCGGCTCGAGCAGTTCGAAATAGCCGTCCTCGAAGTCGAGAAATCGAACCTCCATCCCGTCGAAGCGCTCCTCGTGGACGACCGGTGTGTCGAACAGGTCGGCATAGAGGTCGGCGAGGCCGTTGGCGTCGTCGGTGGCGATGCCGGCGTGGTCGATGTGCATACGAGATATGGTCGGCGACGGCGGATGAGTGTGTGGATCGGCCACGACCATCGCGGACGGGACGAACGGTTGTGCGCGGCGGACGAATTTGGAGAAACAATTATTGCAGACCAATACCATGCATGTCTGTGTCTGACACAGATAGCACGGGTGCCGATTCGGAGAACAGGGAGGTCACACCGGACGATGCCGCGGCGGACGCGGAGACCAAGCCGGAAGCCGCGTCGGCCGGCGACGGGGAGTCGCTGTATGAGCGCCTCGGCGGTGCCTACGGCATCGCCGGCGCGGTGGACGACTTGGTCGACCGCCTGTATCACAACGATGCCGCCAATCAGAACCCCGCGGTCCAGGAGTTCCACCACGAGGGCGGCGAGGCGGGGTTCAAGTATCTCGTGACGGCGTGGTCCATTGAGGCGACCGGCGGGCCGAAGGTCTATGCGGGGCGTGACATGGAGGAGGCACACTTAGACCTCGAAGTCAGCGACCGCGAGTTCGACATCGTGTACACGGCGATCAAGCAAACCCTCCAACAGGTCGGCGTACCCGAGCGGGAGGAGACGGAGTTCATGGAGATCATCGAGAACTATCGGAACATGGTGGTCTATGACCGTGACTACGAGGACGATCCGGGCTACGTCGAGAGTCCGGGCACCCACTGACGGGGCGGGCCGATAGTCACCGGCGAGCGCTCGTCGGCCACTCGCCGCCGATACCTTTCGGCACGGAGATGTCCGATTAGAAAGTCGGACGAAACGTGTTCGGTTCGATCAAACAGTCCACATCAAAGCGTGGCCCCGCCTTGATGTTCGCCGAAGACGTCGCGCATCGCGTCGGCGATCTCGCCGGTCGTGGCTTCGGCTTTCACCGCGTCGATGATGTACGGCATCAGGTTCTCCTCGCCAGCGGCGGCGTCGTGGAGCGCGGCGAGCGCGTCCTCCACAGTCGAATCATCGCGCCCGTCCCTGACTTCCTGGAGGCGCTCGCGCTGGCGCTGTTGGTCCTCCTCGGTGACTTCCTCGATGTCGACTTCGGGTTCTTCGTCGACTTGATACTCGTTGACGCCGACGATCGTCCGTTCGCCCGACTCGATCTCGCGCTGGCGCTCGAAGGCCACGTCCTGGACCTCCCGCTGGACCCACTGGTCGTCGATGGCCTGTAACATGCCACCCCGTTCGTCGACCGATTCGAGGATATCGAAGGCTTCTTCTTCCAGTTCGTCGGTGAGGCTCTCGACGTAGTAACTGCCCGCGAGCGGGTCGATGGTGTCGGCCGCGCCCGACTCGTGGGCGAGGATCTGCTGGGTTCTGAGCGCCGTGCGCACGCTCTCCTCGGTCGGCAGGGCGAGCGCCTCGTCTTTCCCGTTCGTATGGAGGCTCTGGGTCCCACCCAGAACGCCGGCGAGCGCCTGATACGCCACTCTGACGATGTTGTTGTCGATCTGCTGGGCGGTCAGCGTCGAGCCGGCAGTCTGGGTGTGGAACTTGAGCTGTTTGGATTTCGGACTTTCCGCACCGAAGCGCTCGTCCATGATCTTCGCCCACATCCGGCGGGCGGCCCGGAACTTGGCGACCTCCTCGAAGACGTTGTTGTACGAGGCGAAGAAGAAGGACAGTTGGGGAGCGAACTCGTCGACCGCGAGACCGGCATCGAGCGCGCGCTCGACGTACTCGATGCCGTCACCGAGCGTGAAGGCGATCTCTTGGGCCGCCGAGGAGCCGGCCTCGCGAATGTGATAGCCCGAGATCGAGATGGTGTTGAAGTTCGGCACCTCCGCCGCACAGAACTCGAAGATGTCGGTGATGATTCGCATCGACGGCTCCGGCGGATAGATGTAGGTGTTGCGCGCGACGTACTCCTTGAGGACGTCGTTCTGGATGGTCCCACGGAGGTCCTCGCGGTCGACGCCCTTCCGGTCGCCGACGGCGATGTACATCGCCAACAGGATCGAGGCAGGCGCGTTGATAGTCATGCTCGTCGAGACTTCCTCCAGATCGATACCCTCGAAGACGGTCTCCATGTCGTGAATCGAGTCGATGGCCACGCCGGATTTGCCGACCTCGCCGGCGGCCATCCCGGCGTCCGAATCGTAGCCCATCTGTGTGGGCAGATCGAAGGCCATCGACAGTCCCGTTTGGCCCTCGTCGATGAGGTACTGGTAGCGCTCGTTGGTCTCTCTGGCGGTACCCATCCCGGCGTACTGGCGCATCGTCCAGAGCCGCCCGCGATACATCGTCGGATAGACACCACGAGTGTAGGGTTCCTCGCCCGGGAAGCCGAAATCGTCGTCGTAATCGCGCTCGCCGACATCGTCGGGCGTGTAGAGGCGGTCTATCTCGTGGCCGTCGGTGTCGGTCGTGAACTCCTCTTTCCGTTCGCCGAAGCGATCGAGCGTCGGCGCGAGCGTCTCCTCTTCCCAGTCGTCTTTCGCCGCGCGGATGTCGGCGAGGTCCTCCGCATCGAACATGGTCCGAATGGGCGGCGCGCGCCCTTAACGTTTGACTGCCTACCCGGTGTCGTACTTGTAGGTCGCGTTCTCGGTGTCGATGCCGAAGTCTTCCGGTGTTTCCTCGTTTTCGTCGTCCTCACCGGCGGCGCTGGCGTTCTTGAACCGCTCGCGGAGGCGTTCGGGCATCGCAAATTCCTCGATGGATACCGATAGGGGGACCGCATCGGGAACGCTGTCCTCGTGCTTCTCGTCGAGTCGTTCGTCGAGTTTCGCGGGGAGGTCCGCCCGGTCGCGGCGCTCGAAACCGAACCGTTCGAGATACTGAGCCTCGTCGGTGAGCGAATACACCGTCTCGAAGCCCTCGTCTCCCGCCCGGTCGAGCAGGCGCTCGATGACGTGTGCGCCGACGCCCTGTCCGCGCCACCGTTCGAGCACGCCGATGCCGGTGAGTTCGCAGACCCGTTCGTCACCACGGTGGATGCGAACCCGACCGAACCCTACCTTTTCGTTGCTTTGCTCGTCGATGGCGATGACGTAATCCCGGGACCGAAAGGCGGCAGCGTCGAGACCCATGTCCTCGATGTGGTCCAGAAGCCAGACCTCCTCGCGATTTCTCGCGTTCCGGACGTACATGGTCGTGATAGCCACGGCGACCATAAAAAGGGTTGCTTAGTAGGGAATCACGACGAGCGCGACGGCGAGGAACGGGATCAGCAGGAGCAACATCGTCGCCGCGTAGCCGAACATGTCGCGGGCGCGGATGCCGGTGATACCCAACAGTGGCAGCGCCCAGAACGGTTGGAACAGGTTGGTATGGGCGTCGCCGACCGCGTAGGCCACGACAGCCTTCCCGGGCGGCACGCCGAGTTCGTTCGCTGCTTGGAGAACCGTTTGTCCCACGACGGTCCACTCACCACCACCGGACGGCACGAAGAAGTTGATGAACCCCGCTGTGATCCACGCGATGGCCGGGAAGGTTGTGGGCGTCGAAACCGACACGAGCGCCTCGGCGAGCGTCGTCGACAGTCCCGACGAGTTCATCATGCCGATGATACCGGCGTAGAAGGGAAACTGGAGGATGATTCCACTAGTTGCCATGACCGCCTCGCCGAACTCGTTCTCGTAGGCTCGCGGGCGCGTAAACAGCGCCAGTCCGATGAATAGGAAGGCGAAGTTCACCACGTTGAGGTTGAGCGCGCCCAGCCCCTCCTGGGAGAACGTCCAGAGCGCGACGGCGACGCCGGTGAGCGCGATGACCGCGCCGACCGCACGGCTGTTGTTGATTCGGTCGCCAATCGTTCGCTCGCCACCGGCCGACTCGACGGCCGAGTCAGTCGGCGGCTCCTGCCCGCCATCGGCGGCCGCGCCGCCGAGTTGACTCTTTGGAACGAACTCGGTGATGCCCTCTGCCTCCTCGGGCGAGGGCGAGAGCAGATACAGCGCGATGGCGGCGTACGCGATTCCTAACACCGTGAGTGCGAGCGAGTACGTGCTGAAGATGGTTTGGGAAGTCGAGATGAGACCATCGACGATGCCCTGTTCGATGAAGACGTTGCCCGGTGTGTTCATCAACAGCGGAGCAGAGCCCGCAAGCCCCCAGTGCCACGTCAGGCCGAGACCCATGTAGCCAGCGACACAGAGGAGGGGATAGTGGACGGCAAGCCCGCGGCGGTCGGCCTGTCGGCCCATCTCGCGGGCGAGCACCGCGCCGACGATGAGACCCAGCCCCCACTGCACCCACGAAACGACCATCGCGAGCACGCCCACGAGGACGACTGCCTGCTTGCCGCTGTTCGGTATCGCGGCGACGCGTTCGATGGCTCGCCGGACGAGCGGGTGGTAGGCGAGGACGTAGCCGGTGGCGAGGATGAGCACCATCTGCATGGCGAAGGTCAACAGCGTCCAGAAACCGTCGTACCAGTAGCCGACCATCGCCCCTGGGCCTGCGCCCTCGATGACGATGCCGCCGAGGAAGACGATGTAACTCAGGATGATGGCGAACAGAAACGGACTCGGCATCCACCGTTCGACCACGTCCGCGATGCGCGACCCGAGGCGCTGAACCACCGTTCCGCCGGCGTCTGCTGACATGACGAGTACGATGGCTTATCCCGAAGGCATAACTCTTTCCCGGAACCGGCGGCCGCTCGCCGCACAAAGATACTTGTCGAATCCGACGGAAGGGCCAAATCACGATGACCTCCGTACCCGATACCGACGACATCGTCCACGACCCTTCACAGGAATTCGTCGAATCGACGAACGTGTGGGCGTTCATGCAGGAGTACGATATCGACGACTACGACGAACTCGTCGCCAGAACCTGCGGCGACGTTGAGGGCGTCGAGGAGTCGGGCATCGAGTGGTTCTGGGACGAACTCGTCGACTACCTCGACATCGAGTTTTACGAGGAGTACGACCGAGTGCGCGACAATTCGGATGGCCCGCAGTTCTCGGAGTGGTACCCCGGGGGGACGATCAACGTCGCGCACAACACGCTCGACCGCTACGCCGAGGGCGAGACACGGGACGAGGTGGCGTGTATCTGGGAGGGCGAACTCGGCGAGGTCCGCGAACTGACGTTCGGAGACGTTCACGAGCAGGCCAACCGGGTGGCCAACGCCCTCGAAGAGCGCGGTATCGAGACCGGCGACACCGTGGGACTGTACATGCCGATGGTCCCCGAGGTCATCTCGATCCTGTACGGCTGTTTCAAGGTCGGCGCGATCGCCGTGCCCGTCTTCTCGGGCTTTGGCGTCGATGCGACCGCCACCCGACTCGCCGACGCCGAACCCACGGTCCTCTTTACGGGCGATGGGTTCTACCGCCGCGGCAGCGAGGTCCGACTGAAAGGGGCTGCCGACGACGCCATCGCCGAGGCGGGTCACGTCGAGCACACCGTCGTCTTCGATAGGCTGGGACTAACCCCCGAGAACGACGGCGAAGTGCCGTGGGACGACACACGGGACGAGACGTGGAGCGAGGCCGTCGGCGAGCAGTCGGCCGAGTACGACACGAAGGAACTCGACGCCTCACAGGAGTCGATGCTGCTCTACTCGTCGGGGACCACCGGCACGCCGAAGGGCATCGTCCACACGCACGCGGGCATCCTCATGCAGTGTGCGAAGGAGATCCACTTCGGGTTCGACCACAAGGACGACGACCGCTTCTTCTGGGTGTCCGATATCGGCTGGATGATGGGACCGTGGACGCTCATCGGCAATCACGCCCTCGGCGGCACGGTCATGATGTACGAGGGCGCACCGGACCATCCGGAACCCGATCGGTTCTGGCGGATGATCGACGACCACGACCTCACGCAGTTTGGCATCTCGCCGACGGCCATCCGCGCGCTGCGCAAAAAGGGCGACGACTGGGTCGCCGGTCACGACCTCTCCAGTCTTCGATTACTCGGCTCGACCGGCGAGCCGTGGGACCCCGAATCGTGGTGCTGGTTCTACGAGAACGTGGGCGGCGGCGACACACCGATCATCAACATCTCCGGCGGGACCGAGATCTGTGGCTGTTTCCTGATGCCGATGCCGATACAGTCGCTGAAACCCTGCACACTCGGCGGCCCAGGGCTGGGGATGGACATCGACATCGTGAACGCGGCGGGCGAGAGCGTGGCCGACGAACACGAAAGGGGCTTTCTGGTAGCGCGCGATTCGTGTCCCTCGATGACCAAGAGCCTCTGGAGCGGCGACGACCGGTATCTGGAGGAATACTGGTCGACCTTCGAGGACCCACCGCTCTGGAATCACGGCGATTGGGCACAGAAAGACGAGGACGGCCTCTGGTTCCTGCACGGGCGGGCCGACGACGCGCTCAACGTCGCCGGGCGGAAAGTCGGTCCGGCGGAGGTCGAGGCGGCGCTCATCGAACACGAGAAAGCGAATCAGGCCGCCGCGGTCGGCGTCCCCGACGACACGACGGGAACGGCGGTGGTTGCCTACGTCGTCCTTGAAGACGGTGTGGAAACCTCGGACGCACTGCGCGAGGAACTCACGGCGCAAGTCGGCGAGGAACTCGGCAAGCCGTTCAGGCCGCGCGAAGTCCTGTTCGTCGAGGAGTTTCCGAAGACCCAGTCGGGCAAGATCATCCGCCGCGCCATCGCGTCGGTCTATCGGGGCGAGGAGTTGGGCGACATGGACTCCATCGAGAACCCCGACGCGCTCGACGCCGTCGAGCAGGCGCGATAGCTCGCCCGCACACGATCTCGACAGTACCGCAGCGCGGAAAGGCTGATACCATCGCCTCCCCCACATCCGGCTATGAGCACGCGCGCGTGGCGAGACCGCATCGTCGGCGACCGGATGACCGTCGATCAGGAGTTCGCCGATGCCGTCGAAAACTCACAGTTCAGCCGCCAGCAGTGGGGATTGATCATGACGGCCGTCGAGTTCGAGATCCACGACCCGGAGACGGACTCCGCCCGCCTCGTCGCCGATACCGAGAAACTGCCCCACGTGATGGACGAACTCGAAAACATCGATGCACGAACGAACTCGATGGGCGGAGCCGACGACTCCGGCGGCATCGTCGATTCGCTCAGAGGGATGCTCGGTGGCAATGACGGTAGCGACGAGCAGCTCGCGGCGGCCGAACGGCTCGCCGGGGAGTACGCCGACCGACTACAGACCCACCTCGAAGAGCGCGGGAAGTGGGACGAGATCCGCGCCGCCGCGCGCGACTAGGGACTGCCGCCGCGAAAGAGCGTGCGCTCTTCGGTCTCGTAGATGTTGATGAGTTCGGTCACGATCTCGTCGTAGGACTCTTCCTCGACGCGGAGGGCATCGAGACGGTCTATCGTGTCCTCGTCGAGTGAAATCTCGGGCATGAACTCGTCGTGCGAGCGCGAGCGGCTTAACCTCGGCGGTCAGAGCCGGTCGAGCAGTGCCCGCTCGACGTCCTCGGTCGCCGCCGTGCCCCCGAGATCCGGGGTGTGTGGTCCGTCGGCGAGGACTTCCATCACGGCCTGTCGGATCCGCTCGGCGCTCTCCGATCTCTCGAGGAATTCACAGCACATCGCGGCGCTCAGCACCGTCGCCACGGGGTTGGCGACGCCCTCGCCGGCGATGTCCGGTGCGCTGCCGTGGACCGGTTCGAACAGCGCGCGCTCGGGACCGATGTTCGCACTCGGCAGCAGTCCGAGACCACCGACTAGTCCGGCCGCCAGATCCGAGAGCATGTCGCCCGCGAGATTGGGACAGATGACGACGCCGTAGTCGGCCGGATTCATCACGAGATGCATCGCCAACGCGTCCATCAGGGCCGTCTCGTAGTCCGCCCCTTTCTCGTCGGCCACTCGTTCGGCGGTATCGAGGAACAACCCATCAGTCCGGCGCATCACGTTCGCCTTGTGCGCCACCGTCACCTCGTAGTCGTGCTCGGCGGCGTAGTCGAACCCGAACTCCGCGATGGCCCGCGAGGCGGGTTCGGTGATGAGTCGGGTCAGCGTCCGCACCTCCTCGGTGAGGTCGCTCTCGATGCCCGCGTAGACCCCCTCGGTGTTCTCGCGGACGAACACGAGGTCGGCGTCGGGATGGAGCGCGTCGACGCCAGGATAGGCTCTCGCGGGGCGGACGTTCGCGAAGGAATCGATCGCGCTTCGCAGCGGGAGGACGACGTCGGCCGCGCTCTCGCCAGCCGCACCGAACAGTGTTGCGTCGCTCTCTTCGGCTGCCCGTTTCGTCTCTTCGGGCAGCGCCTCGCCGGTCGCCTCCTTGACCCTGTCGCCGGCGTCGTACTCGGTGAACTCGAAGTCGCCCACCGCGTCGAGCACCGCGACCGCGACCGGCACGACTTCGCGGCCGATGCCGTCGCCCGGAATCACGGTGATGGTCTCAGTCATCGGCGTCGATGTAGGGGAGCGCGGCGGCCGTCTCGGCGACCGCACCCGAATTCGACCGCATCAGTGCCGTCGTGTCCCAGACGCCGTCGACGAGCGCCCGGCGCTGGGCGTCGCCGACCTCGACCGTCACTTCCTGATCCCCGTAGCGCACCGTCTCGTCGGCGACGTCGACCTCGATTTCGCTGTCGGGGTTCGCCTCAATCCACTCCTGGATGTCGGACACCGTCTCGTGGTCGGCCGTCACGGTCGGCATCCCGAGCGCGAGGCAGTTGCCCGCGAAGATCTCGGCGAACGACTCGCCGATCAGCGCGTCGATGCCCCAGCGCATGAGCGCTTGGGGGGCGTGTTCGCGCGAGGAGCCACAGCCGAAGTTGGCGTTGACGACCATCACCGACGAATCTCGGTACTGCGATTCGTTCATCGGGTGCTTTTTCTGGTCGTCATCGTCGTCGAATCGCTGGTCGAAGAAGGCGAACTCGCCGAGACCGTCGAAGGTAATGACCTTCAGGAAGCGTGCGGGAATGATCTGGTCGGTGTCGATGTCGTTGCCCCGAATCGGCATCCCAGTTCCCGCAACGCGCTCGACGGTTGCGACCTCTGAATCACTCATTGGACCGTCACCGCCGGCAGTTCGCGCACGTCGGTCACTTCACCCTCGACCGCCGCCGCGGCGACCATCACCGGACTCATCAGCACAGTCCTTCCCTCTTTCGAACCCTGCCGACCGACGAAGTTCCGGTTCGACGAGGAGGCACAGGCCTGATCACCCTCCAACTGGTCTTGGTTCATCCCGAGACACATCGAACAGCCAGCGCCGCGCCACTCGAAGCCCGCCTCGGTGAAGACATCGTCGAGACCTTCGTCCTCGGCGGCCGCCTTGACGCGCTGGCTGCCCGGCACGACCATCGCGCGCACGCTGGAATCGACCTCTCGACCCTCCACTACCTCCGCGGCCTCACGGAGGTCGGCCAGTCGGGCGTTCGTACACGAGCCGAGGAAGGCGACGTCGACGTCGTAGCCCTGCATGGTTTCGCCGGGTTCGACGCGCATGTGTTCCTGTGCGCGCCGTGCGGTGTCTTGCTTGTCCTCGGGGAGTTCTTCGGGGTCGGGAATCGCTTCGGTGATCCCGATGCCCTGCCCTGGCGTCGTGCCCCACGTCACGACGGGTTCGATTTCGTCGCCAACGATGGTCACGACGTCGTCGTACTCGGCGTCCGCATCCGAGGTGATCGACTCCCAGTACCCTCTGTACTCTGCGAACTTCTCCGGGTCGTCCTGGAAGGCATCCGTCTCGCGGAGCCACTCGTAGGTGGTTTCGTCGGGGTTGACGTACCCCGCCCGCGCGCCACCTTCGATCGACATGTTACAGATGCTCATCCGCCCCTCCATGCCAAGCGACTCGATGGCCTCTCCCCCGTATTCGTAGACGTAGCCGACGCCGCCGTCGACGCCGAGCCGGCGGATGATGGTCAGGATGACGTCCTTCGCGCCCACTCCGGGACCGAGGTCGCCCGTGACCTCGATTCGTCTGACCTTCTTCTTGTCCATCGCGATCGTCTGGGTAGCCAAGACATCTCGAATCTGTGAGGTGCCGATGCCAAAGGCGAGCGCGCCGAAGGCTCCGTGCGTCGAGGTGTGCGAATCGCCACAGACGATCGTCATTCCGGGCTGGGTGAGTCCCTGCTCCGGACCGATGACGTGGACGATACCCTGGTTTCCAGTCGTCGGGTCGTCGAACTCGATGTTCGAGTCTCGGACGTTCGCCTCCAACTCGCTCATCATCTCTTCGGCGGCATCGTCGTCGAACGGCCGGGACTGGTCCGCGGTGGGCACGATGTGGTCCACGGTCGCATGCGTCCGGTCTGGATAGGCCACGTCGAGGTCGCGCTCGCCGAGCATGCCAAAGGCCTGCGGACTCGTGACCTCGTGGATGAGGTGCAGGCCCACGAACAGCTGCGTCTGACCGGTGGGTAGCTCCGTGACGGCGTGTCTGTCCCAGACCTTATCGTAGAGCGTGCGCTCGCTCATCTGGTCTCGCCGCGGCCTTCCTCCCCTCGCTCGAACACCCGATTAGGGTCCTCCTCGTTCGGCGGCTCGTGATCGACATCCTTCATCCGCGCCTCGCCGGTCTCTTCGATGGTTTCCTCGGCGTCCGCGTCCGCTTCGGGCCCCTCGTCGCGCGCTCCCCCGTCGGCCGCTACCGTCGGGCCGCGCTGATAGACCACCGCCTCGCCGAACGGTCGGCCGGTGTCCGGGTGGGTGTGGTCGACTGCTTTCATCTCGGTTTGCGTCTCGGTGTCGGTGTTCTCAGTCATCTGCTTGCACTCGTTCGGTTTCGCTTTCGTCTTCGCTCTGTTCGGTCTCCTCGGCCCACGCGAACAGCCCGCGCAGGCGCTCGCCCACGTCCTCTATCTCGTGGTTCTTCTCGGCCTGTCGCAACTGACGGTAGGCGGGTCGGTTCGCCTGGTTTTCGGCGATCCACTCGCGGGCGAACGCCCCCGATTGAACGTCGTCGAGCACTTGCTCCATGTTCTCACGGGCGTGCTCGTCGACGACGACGTCGCCCTTGGTGAGACCCCCATATTCGGCCGTATCGGAGACCGAGTCCCACATCCCGCCGAGCCCGCCCTCGTACATCAGGTCCACGATGAGTTTCATCTCGTTGAGACACTCGAAGTAGGCCATCTCCGGACTGTAGCCGGCATCGACGAGCGTCTCGTAGGCCTGTTTGATGAGGCTCGTCACGCCACCACAGAGCACTGCCTGCTCGCCGAACAGATCGGTTTCGGTCTCCTCGCGGAAACTGGTCTCGACGACGCCCGCACGGGTGCAGCCGATCCCCTGTGCGTACGCGAGCGCTTCGTCGGCTGCCTCGCCCGTGGCGTCCCGATAGACCGCGAGCAGTCCGGGAGTCCCCTCGCCGCGCTCGTAATCCCGGCGGACGATGTGGCCCGGTCCCTTCGGTGCGATCATCGTCACGTCCACGTCCTCGGGTGGTTCGATCTGCCCGAAGTGGATGTTGAACCCGTGGGCGAACTGGAGGGTATCGCCACTGTCGAGTTCGCTCTCGATGTCGTCGTACACTGCGGGTTGGACGGTATCGGGCACGAGCATCGAGACGATGTCCGCTTGTGCGGCGGCCTCGACAGGAGTACCCACCGCCAGTCCGTCCTCGCGGGCGGCGTCGCGCGAACTCGACTCTTCGCGAAGGCCCACGACCACGTCGACCCCGCTGTCGGCGAGGTTCTGGGCGTGGGCGTGGCCCTGCGAGCCGTAGCCCATCACGGCCACGGTCTTGCCCTCGATGGCGCTACTCTCTACATCGTCGTCGTAGTGTATCGTCGCGTGTTCTGTCATGGTTCGTGTATTCGTTCGTACCGCTCCTCTTCCGCGTGTGTCGTCCACTCCTCGCCGCGGGCGAGCGCCGTCTGCCCGGTTCTGGCGAGTTCGCGAATGCCGAACTGTCGGAAGGCGTCGATGGCGTCGTCGATCTTCTGTTCGTCGCCGGTGATCTGCACCGTAATCGTCCGTGGTCCGGCATCCAGGGTCTCGCCGCCGTACATGTCGGTGATCGCGTTGACCTTGTCGGGTTCCTCACCGTGGACTTTCAGCACGACCAGCTCGCGGCGCACGGCGTCGCCGCCGAGTTCGCGCACCGAAATCACGTTCACGACTTTGGCGAGCTGTTTTTCGACCTGTCGGATGCCCGGTTCGGGTTCCTCGATGACGACTGTGACCCGCGACGTCTCGGGGTTCGTGGTCGTCCCCACAGTCAGGGATTCGATGTTGAACTGTCGGCGCGAGACCAGTCCCGAGATCTTCGCCAGCACGCCCGGTTCGTTCTGCACGAGCGCCGACAACACCGTGCGCCGCGGCTCGTGTGCAGCCTCCGTCTCGGGATCGATGCGGACGCCGTGGCTGGTGCGCCGGCCCGAGGGCTGGGGGCGCTCCTCGGGAGCCGGTCCCTGCAGGCCCTCGGCCGTCGTCTCTCCATCGCTCATAGCTGGTCCTCCTCCAGCACGAACTGGCCGTTGGCTCCCCCGCTTGGCACCATCGGATAGACGTTCTCGGTCGGGTCGATGTGTGCATCGACCACCGAGGGACCGTCGTGGGCGAGCGCCGCCTCGATGGTCCCTTCGACGTCGTCGTGGCTCTCCATCCGGAAGCCACGCGCGCCGAAGGCCTCGGCGAGCGTGGCGAAATCGGGCATCCACGGATACTCCGAGGCCATCCGCCGGCCCCCGTGGAAGCTGTCCTGCCACTGGCGCACCATCCCGATGCCCTCGTTGTTCAGCACGAACACCGTGATGTCGAGGTCCTCGCGGACGGCGACCGCGAGTTCCTGCAGCGTCATCAGGAACGAGCCATCCCCATCAAAACAGACCACCGACTGGTCGTCATCGGCAGCGAGGCGTGCACCGATAGCGGAGGGGAGTCCGTAGCCCATCGTACCCAGCCCGTGCGAGGAGACCCACGTTCGGGGTTCGGTGTACGTCCAGTACTGGACCGCCCACATCTGGTGCTGGCCGACGCCCGTGGTGACGATGGTGTCGTCGGCCGTCGCCCTATCGACGCTCTCGACGACGAACTGGGGTTTGAGCGGCCCCTCTTCGTCCATCGCGTAGTCCATCGGGTAGTCGGTCTTCCACTGCTGGCACTGCTCGACCCAGTCCTGGAAGCGCTCGCCGGTGGCCGCCATGTCCGCCGCGCGCTCATCGGCCATCGCCTCACCCATCTGTTCGATGACCGTGCCGGCGTCGCCCAGCAGCGGATGGTCGGCGTGGACGTTCTTCGAGATCTCCGCGGCGTCGATGTCGGCGTGGACGATCTCGGCTTCGGGAGCGAACGTCTCGACCCCTCCTGTGAGCCGGTCGTCGAACCGGGTGCCGACCGCGAACATGACGTCGCAGTGGGTGATCGCCATGTTGGCGTAGCCCGTGCCGTGCATCCCGGCCATCTCCAGTGCGAGGTCGTGGTCTTCGGGGAACACGCCCACCGCGGGCATCGTCGTCACCACCGGAATCCCGTACTCGGTGGCGAACTCCCTGAGTTCCTCGCAGGCCTCGCCTTTGAGCACACCGCCGCCCGCCAGAATCACGGGTTTCTCGGCGCGCGCGAGGACGCCGGCGGCCGTCTCGACCGCTTCGCTATCGGCGCGTTCGGGCGGATCGTACGTTTCGGGCGTCTCCCCCGCTTCGGGTTCGCGCTCGGTCGCGCCCTTCGTCACGTCCTTCGGGAGGTCGACGAGGGTGGGTCCCTGCCGGCCCTCACGGGCGAGCGCGAACGCCTCGCCTACCGTGTCGCCGACGGTATCGGCGTCGCCCGCGAAGTAGTTCTCCTTCGTTATCGGACTCGTCACGCCCGTGGTGTCGGTCTCTTGGAAGGCATCGGAGCCAACCATGTCCGATGGGACCTGGCCCGTCAGCGCCACCATCGGGTCCGAGTCCATCGAAGCGTCGGCGAGACCAGTGACCAGATTCGTCGCGCCGGGTCCCGACGTCGCCAGGCAGACGCCCGGTTCGCCGGCGACGATGCCGAAGGCGTCGGCTGCGTGGGCCGCACCCTGTTCGTGGGCCATCGTGACGTGGGTGAGGTCGGCGTCGTAGAGCGCGTCGTAGACGGGCATGATGGCCCCGCCCTGCACGCCGAAGAGGTGCTCGACGCCCGCGCGTTCGAGCGCCCGGGCGACCGATTCCGCGCCGGTCGTCACGGGTCGCTCGGCGGTCTCGTCCGCGCCGGTCGTCACCTCCGTCGGCTCGGCTGCCTCGGCCTCCTCGGCTCGCTGAGTTGGCTGTCCCTCACTCATCGTCGCCGCCCCCGTTGTCGGCGTCGGTTCGTGGTCGATACGTCGCTCGTGGGTGCGGTGTGTGCAGTCGTGTCTGGTGTTCTCTGTCGTTCATCGGTTGGCTGTCGTCGGCTGTCGTCGGCTGTCGCGCGTGCTGTTCGCTGTGTAGGATGCGTCCGAGTCGAAGTGAGGGGTGATGCAGGGGCTACGCCCCTACAATAATGCGTCCGCGCGCGCCGACCGCGCCGCTCGGAACCGGCGTGCGCCGAGCGGTCGTCGGTCGTGCCATCGTGGTCGTTCTCACTACGGTGGTGGTAATAACCCTTGCGCGCGGTGCAAACGTTGCCACGGACGCGCACGGTCCGCGCCACCTGCTGCTGGTCGGGTGGGGCGTTCGGTGAGGTCATCGTCAGGCGTTGACCTCCGTCCGTTCGGTCTCCCGGATGCCGACCTCGCGGGCGAACCGTTCGAGCACGCTCATCGTGACGCGCTCTTTCTCCGCACCGAAGTCCTTCACCCGCCGGGTGCACTCGCGCACCTCGTCGTCGGTCGGCTGGAATCCCGCTTCACACAACCGCTCGCGTACCGAGTGCGTGCCGGTGTGCTTGCCGAGAACGAGTTCGCGCTGTGCGCCGACCATCTCGGGGGTCATCACGCCCGGCTCGAAGGTATCGCTATTTTCGATGACGCCAGCGGCGTGGATACCCGACTCGTGCGAAAAGGCGTTCTTCCCCACGATCGGCTTGTTGCCGGGCGTGTCGATCTCGCTCGCCCGCTCGACCACCCGCGAGAGTTCCGTGATGCGGGTCGTGTCGATGCCCGTATCCACCCCGTAGAGCGACTCGGCGCTCATGACGACCTCCTCGTAGGCGGCGTTGCCGGCGCGCTCGCCGATGCCGTTGACGCTCACCTGAGCCTGCGCCGCACCGTTCTCGAAGCCAGCCAGCGCGTTCGCGCTCGCCAGCCCGAAGTCGTCGTGGGTGTGGACGTCGACCTGTGCGTCGGTGTGCGCACACACCTCGGCGATGAGGTCGCCAAACCTCGTGGGTGTGGCCACCCCGCAGGTGTCGGGGATGTTGATCCAGTCGGCCCCTGCCTCGGAGGTGGCCTCGATGACGTCCATCAGGTACGTTTCGTCCGTTCGGGTGGCGTCCATCGGCGAGAACATCACCGAGACGCCGGCCTCTTTGGCGCGCTCGACCGCCGCGACCGAGCGCTCCTTCATCTCCGCGCGACTCGAATGCATCGCGTCTTCGAGCTGGATGTCGCTCGTGGAGGCGAAGACGTGGACCATCTCGACGCCCGAATCGAGCGCCGCCTCCACGTCCTTCTCGACGACACGCGCCAGCCCGCAGGTCGTCACGCTCGTGCTCTCGGCGATGTCGCTGACGGCCTCGAATTCGGCATCCGAGTTCACCGGAAAGCCCGCCTCGATCACGTGGGTATCCATCTCGTCCAGCACGGCCGCTATCTCGCGCTTGTCGTCGTAGCTGAACGAGGTGCGTGGCGACTGCTCGCCGTCGCGCAGTGTGGTGTCGAAAACCCGAACTGTCTCTACCTCAGTCGTATCTCCCAGGGTGCCCTGGAAGAACTCGATCCGCCGGGGTCACCGACGAATCCTCCGTGTCCGCGTCGTAGTGGGACATGTACTCGACCGAATGCCCATCACACGGATAAACCTACCGCTCCGGAATCTCCGTTCTGTCGGTCTTCGAAACTCGAAATCGAAAAACCGCCAGCAGTCAACGGCCTTGTGCCCTCGGTAGTTCCTTATATCATACTGTTGCCCGGCGCGCCGAACCGCCTGATCGGTTCGCATCCGCGCCCGAATCGACGCGTGATTCGTCCAGCACGCGCTCGCCCGCGGCCGACCGGCGCGAACGCGTCGTGGCCGAACCTTTTTGCGCCGGTGTGGCGACGGCTGACGTATGTTTCCGCACGACGACCGACTGTGCCGACCGAGCGGGTGGCGGGCGTGAGCGTGCTCGACACGCTCGAACGCATCAGTGAGGGGGCGAGCACGTACTTCGTGGTCTGGGTGCTGCTGTTTTCGGGCGCGGCGCTCGTCGCGCCCTCGGGATTCACGTGGATCGCACCCTACATCACGCCGTTGTTGGGTGTCATCATGCTCGGGATGGGGCTGACGCTCCTGCCGGAGGATTTCAGGCGTATCGCCGAGCGCCCGCGCGACGTGGCCATCGGCGCGCTCACTCAGTGGCTCGTAATGCCGCTCGCCGCGTGGGCTCTCACTATCGTGCTCTCGCTGCCGCCGGCGCTCGCCATCGGCGTGATTCTGCTGGGGGCCGCACCGGGCGGCACGGCCTCGAACGTCATGACGTATCTCGGCAAGGGTGACGTGGCGCTCTCGGTGGCCATCACCACGGTGACGACGCTCGCCGCTCCGGTCGTGATGCCCGCGTGGGTCGTCGCGCTCGCTGGCGAACAACTCCAAGTCACCTTCGCCGAGATGTTTACCTCCATCGTCCAAGTCGTCCTGATTCCCGTGGTCGCGGGCTTCGCGCTCCGACTGGCCCTCGATCGCTACGCGCCACGTCTGGCGGCAGCGGGTCTGAACGTCTTTCCGGCGGTCAGCGTCGTCGCCATCGTCGCCATCGTCGCGGCGGTTGTCGGGTTGAACGTCGAGAACATCCTGACCGCGGGCGCAGTCGTCCTGATTGCGGTCGTCGCCCACAACGCCATCGGGCTGGGGGCCGGCTACGGCGTCGGGCGTGCGAGCGGCATGAATCCCGAACGGGTCCGGGCGTGCACCTTCGAGGTCGCCCTCCAGAACAGTGGACTCGCGGTCGCGCTCGCCACCGCCTATTTCAGCCCGCTCGCGGCGCTCCCGCCCGCACTCTTCAGCGTCTGGCACAACGTCACCGGCCCGGCGCTGGCGACGTACTTCTCGCGGCAGACGGAGACGGCCGACACGACGGCTGCGAGCGCGATCGACGACTGACAAACGAGGGTTTTTGTCGAGGCGCGGTGAGCCTGCGGTATGAGCGACTTCGACCTCGACCTGCAGGCCGTCGAAACCGAAATCGAGGAGAACGACCCCGAGCGCGCCCACCGCGTCGTCCTCGGCGTGCTCGACGGGCGGACACCGAGCGACGAATGGGTCGCCGAGGTCGAAGACGACGCGGTGCTCGTCCTCGCCGTCGAGGGTGACCTGAACCGCCTCGCAAGCGGCTTCGCCCGCGACGTCCGCGAGATGGGTGGCGAACTCATCCACTTCCGGAAGTTTCTGCTGGTGACCCCGCCCGGCGTCCACATCGACACTGATCGGCTGGACTGACTGGAGGCGCGGTTTTCGACTCCAATAAAAACGAACTGCGAACAGAGAGCTAGAAGTAGATGTCGGCGATTTTGTCGGCAGTCCGCAGCGCGAGCGCCTGTCCCGAGTTGGTAGGGTTCGGACCGCCGACGCCGTTTGCGAGCGCGGAGTGGTCGGCGACGAACAGTCGATTGACGTTTTTGGCTTCGGCGTTCGAATCGAGCACCTCGCCCATCCGCATCGACGACTGCATGTGGAGCAGCAGCGGCGGCCAATCACACCGGTGGACGTGCTCGGCTCCCGCTTCCTTGTGGATGTTCGCCGCGATACGCGAGAGTTCGTCGCGTTTCGCGTCGTCGTCGGGGTGTGGCTCCCACTTGACGTTCGGAACCGCGCCGTGCTCGTCCGAGAAGGTGGTATCGAGCGAGACACCGTTGTTCTGGCGCGGCAGGTCGTCGGTGAGGATCAACAGTGCCTTCGTCTGCTTGTAGTTCGACATCCGGCGTTTGAGTTCCTCGCCGACGACGTATCCCCGCGTATCCCACGGTTCGTCAGGGTCAACTTCGGTGTCGAAACTGTACCCGGCTTGGCTGAAGAGGTAATCGGCGTACGAGACCAGTCCCGGACTCATGCCGATGTCCTCCATCCCGCCGATGCCGGGCTTTTCGAACCGCACGGCCGAATTCTGGCCGACGTAGGGGTCCATGTGCTCGCCCTCGGGGTTGATGTCGGCGACGGTCTCGTCGTCGTAGACGCCGACGATCCAGTCGAACCAGTGAGTAGTGAGACCCTTGCCGACCCAGCCATCGTCGGGCAGGCCCGCGTTGAGCCAGAGCCGGGGTGTCTCGATACAGCCACCCGCGAGGACGACCGTATCGGAATCGACGGTCTGGGACTGACCGGACCACGAATCGCGGAAAGTCACTCCTGTGGCTTCGAGAGTTCCTGCACCCTCCTTGGTCTCGATGTCCGTCACGTAGGCGTTCGGTCGGAGCGCGACGTTGCCCTGCTCGGAACTCTCGTTGGTGTCGAGCGCGCGCGGCACGTAGCCCACGTTGCTCGACTTTCTGGCTTTGTCCCGCACGGGCGCATCGACGGGCGTCGAGGAACCCTGGAAGTGGTCGCCAACGAGTGTGTCTCCCCGAAAGCCGTCGTCGTAGGAGAACGACCCCTCGTAGTCGGCATCGAGCGGCTGCCCATTGGAGGTCTCTCGACCGGGAACTTCGACGGCGTTTGCCTGTGGCCGCCAGCCCGTCTCGGTGACGTTCTTGGTCTCGATGAGGTCGTAGCCAGCGTTCGTCGCCCCCTCGATGAACACCTCCTCCTTGCCGGTCATCGGTGCCTGCTGGGTGCTCGTCAGTTCCTCGTTCAGTTGGTAGTAGGGGACGAGTTCCTCGTAGTCGAACGGCCAGTGGGGCTGGTCGTTGAACGCGGTCGGGTAGCCACGAGGGTGGTTGGCGAAGTAGTGCAGCGACGTGCCACCCACGGCTCCGACCTGCCAGATGAAGGCGTTCTGGTGGAGGTTGCGGAACCACGGTGCCCGCGAGTGATCGGCCGGCCCCACGCGTAGATACCCATACGTGGGGTCGTTCGCGTCGGCCTCGCGGTGGGTGAACTGCTCGTCCAAGAGTTTGCCATCCAGATCGTCGGGGTCGGTGCTGACCGTCCCACCGGAATCGGCGTGTGGTTTCGGCCATTGTTCGTTGCCGTGCCACGGGCCGCCTTCGAGGAGAAGCACGTCCACACCGTGGTCGTGGGCGAGCTTCCACGCGGTCGCCGGCCCGTCAGCACCCGCACCGACGATGACCACATCGGGATCGTTCATGTTCCACCCCCGATGCCTTCGATGACGTCATCGCCTTTCAGGTCGCTCGGGAGGTTCAGGTCCTCGGCGTCTGGGTCGGCGAACCCGCCCTCGACGGCGTGTCGCCAGTTGGCGGCGTAGCCGTCGGCCGGGCCCGGATAGCCACTTTGTTTCCGGCTCTGGACCTCTCCAGCGGGCGTGGACAGCGAGCGCTCGGTCGGCGTGTTGGTCTTGGTCTCGCCCAGTCCGGACCACTCGGTGTAGTAGCCGAAACCGTGTAGCCCGTTGACAGCCATCACGACGTACTTCAGGATCCCCACATCCGGAACGAGCGGCGAGAGCAGGTCGTCGAGGCGGTCTATCACGCCGCCGTCGACGATGGTCCAGAGACATCGGAGGCGGTCCTCCGGGGAGAGCTGGACGAACGTGCCGCCGGCGGGGAACTTGCTTCTGTCGCGCTTGATAGCGTCCTCGTTTTCGCCGCGAGCGATGAACTCGGCGGCCACGATGTCGAAGACGAGCGTGAACGCCGGCGCGTAGGGGTAGTTCTGGACCACCTCGTGGGTCGTCTCGTTGGCGGTCTCGACGAGGAGTTCGAACGCGGCGGGACCCGACGAAGAGGCAACGTCATCGGCGAAGGAGATGTCGTAGCGTTCGACCGGTCCGAACGTGAGAGCCTCTTCGAGCGCATCGTCGTCCAGCCCGAGATCCAGACCGAGGAGGTCGAGGTCGGCGAGATTCAACACGGCATCGAGGGGCGAATCGGGACCGAACAGGCCACCGAGATTCGTCAGATCGAGCACCGACTCGAACATCTCCAGTGGCATCTCGGCGTCGGAAGGACCGTCGAGCAGTCCCTTCTCGGTGACCATCTCGGCACGGATCTCCTGGAAGTGATTGAAGTCCCAGACGAGGAACTTCTCCAGTTCGACGTCCAGCCCGCCGGGAACGTGCTCCGGCCCGAGCTCGCTCTCCAACTGTGGCGTGCGGGGCACGATGGCGTCCACGATGGAGCGGTACGTATCGAGCGTGTGCGGGTCGCTCGGCACCGAGTCGTTCAGAACGTCCTCTGCCTCCGCTATCGTCGCGCCGGACATCGACAGCGCGGCGAGACCGCCGATGCCCTTCATGACACCGCGTCGCGTCGTCGATGGGTCGGTTCGTTCGTTCATTGTCGTTTGTGACCTCGTCGCACTTCCGCCGATGGACTATCGATAGATAAATGTTTTGTTAACTCTTCTAGTACGTCCGACGATCGCAATCAAAATTTTGACTATGGTCGGCAAAGATCGGCTGCAGTATTGCGGTTTCGATCAGTATATTTTCCGTTCTCTATCCCAAATATATCTTGCCCACATCCGGCCCAATTCGACGTAGCAAAATTTCTTTGTCATGTATTATTTCATACTGTTACCGTAATACTACATTTTCACCCCCGAATTCCGTTCGGCATTACCGGACGAACTATGTAGACTGCGGCCCTCGTTCGACGCATGACGACCTACCCCGTTGCGGCGGTCAAAGTCTCCCACGACGTGCTCGGTGTGCTCGCCGACCGGGGCGAGGCCGGAGTGACCGAAGTCGCCGCCGCGCTCGACGTCCCGAAGAGCACGGCCCACGACCACCTCCGCACGCTGGAACGGGTCGGTTCGGTGGTCAACGAGAGCGGCCGCTACCGGCTGAGCATGCAGCACCTCCATTTCGGCAAGATCGCCCGGAACAACAACGAACTGTTCGTTCGAGGCCGTGACGAGGCACTCTCCCTCTCGGCGGCCGTCGGCGATCGAAAGTACGTCCAGCTCGTGACCGAGGAGAACGGCCGCTGTGCGGTGGTGCTGGCGACGCGCTGGCAGCGGGAGAACCTCCCGTCGCAGGCGACGCGGATCTACCCAACGCACGTCCCGCTCCACACGAACGCGCCGGGCAAGGCGATTCTCGCAAGCATGAATTCTGGAGACGTCGAACGGATCCTCGGCGGACAAGGGCTGAAGCGACGAACGCCCGCGACGATCACCGACGAGGACGAGCTCCTGCTCGAACTCGACTGCATCCGCGAGGAGGGGTACGCGACCGACGACGGGGAGCTGATCGCGGGCATGGCGGGCGTCGCCGCCCCCATCGTCACCGACGCCGACGTCCACGGTGCGATCGCCGTCTACAGCGCCAGCGAGGAGTTCGAAGCCGACCGGGACGACTCCCCCGTTGTCGACATGGTTCGTGACGCCGCCGACGAGATCCAGGCGAACCTCATCTTCGCCCATGACTGACGGGGTGGGTGCCGATCGACGAATTCGTCCGGCAATACCGGACGAGTGCTGTCGCTTTCGCCTTCCCTCTTAGTTCGCCAGTAATACTCGGTAGAATATATATCAGTTTCGTCGCAGAAACCCCTTTGGGAGCAGCTACCAAGCAGTATATCCATGAACTTCGCCACCCGTGCCGACCGCGCGGCACGAAACGCACCGACCGCCCTCGGAGTCAGCGATCGAGATCACTCAGTCACGTTCGAGCAGGTGGCCGAGCGCGCCGAGCGCATCGCGGATGGGCTGGCCGACCGCGGCGTCGAAGCGGGCGAACACGTGGCGCTCGATCTCCCGAACAGTGTGGCGTTCGTCTGTGCCTATCTCGGCGTGCTGAAGCGCGGCGCGGTGGCGGTCCCGATAAACACGCGCTTCACCGACCAGCAGATCCGGTACGTACTGGGTGACAGCGGCGCGGTCTGTGTGATCACGAGCGACGACATCGAAAACGACGAATACGCCTACATCGATCTGCTCAACGACGGAACATCCGGTCACGAGTCGACGCCACGGCGGAGCGAGGAGTTGGCCGAACTGCTCTACACGAGCGGGACGACCGGCGCGCCGAAGGGCGTCTATCATACGCATGGAAATCTCGCGGCGAACGCCGAGGGCTACATCGAATACAACGGCTGGGACACCGGGGATGTCGCGCTCACCGTCTGTCCGTGCTTTCACGTCACGGGTCTCAACGTCACCACGACGCCCTTTCTCGCCCTCGGGGCGGCGAACCACCTGCTCGAATCGTGGGACATCGAGGCGTTCCTGCGAGCAATCGAGCGCCACGGCGTCACCTACACTTTCCTGATTCCGACGATGATCGTCGAACTGCTTGATCACGAGGGAGTCGACGAGTACGACCTCTCGACGCTTCGGTCGGTCGGCGTCGGCGGGTCGCCGATGCCCGAAGAGCGCATCGTGGAGGCCGAGCGACTGCTCGATTGTGCGCTGCTCGAAGGCTACGGGATGACCGAGACCACGCCGCTGGCGGCGCTCAACCACCCCGGGAAAGACGGGCGCAAACCCGGCAGCATCGGCCGCCCGGCGAGCGAAGCAGTCGAGGTGCGCATCGAGGACCCCACCACAGGGGAGGCCGTCGAGCGCGGCGAGCGCGGCGAACTCCTCTGGCGCGGCGATACGGTCACGCCGCGGTACAACAAGCGCCAACTCACCGAGAGCGCGTTCGTCGAGCGCGCCGGCAAGCGCTGGCTCGAGTCCGGCGACATCGGCTGGATGGACGAGGAGGGATTTCTCTTCGTCGTCGACCGCATCGAGGACATGTTCACGACCGGGTGTGGCGACGTCTCGCCGCGGGAGATCGAGGCGGTCATCTACGCCATCGACCCCGTCCAGAAGGTCGCCATCATCGACCGCACCGACGACGTCCGTGGGGCGACGGTGACGGCCATCGTCAAGCGTCGCGGCGAGGAGTCCGTGTCGGCGGCCGACATCAAGCGCGCCTGCGAGCGAGAGTTGGAGAGCCACGAGGTTCCTGAACGTGTCGTCTTCGTCGAGGAGTTCCCCCGCACCGCGACCGGCAAGGTCGATCGGGGCGCGCTCCGCAGCGATTTCGGCTAGCCGACGAACGTCAGGAAGTGGCCGTCGGGGTCACGCACTCGGATTCCGTCGTCGAGACGCTCGACCGACCGCACCGAATTGTCCACCCGTTCGAGTGCTTTCTCGGGATTTTCGACCGCGACACCGAAATCGACGTGGACGCCGCCGCGCGCGTCGGCCAGCCCCAACTGGGGTTCCCAGAGTTCGAGGGCGAACCCGCCCGCCGAAAGCCGGGTTCGACGGCGGTCTTCCCCTTGGTCGACGACCTCCATCCCGAGGGAGGTGTAGAAGTCTTCGGCGCGCGCGAGGTCCTCGACTTCGAGGACGACCTCGAACATTCCGCAAACGCCGGGGCCGGCTTCGTCGGATTCGCCGAGTTCGACGCAGTTGCCCTCCGTGTCGTAAAAATACAGCGAGCGCGCGCTGCCGAAGGTGTGTTCGTCGAGAGTGAAACCTCTCGAAAGGCGGTCGTACCAGTCGTCGTACTCGCCCGCGGGAATCGAGAGCGCGTAGTGGGTGTGGAGACCGCCGCGGGGCACACTCTCCGGTCGGCGAAGCACGAGGTCGGTCTCGCCGACGGAAAAGGCGACCTCGCCATCGCTCTCGCGTACGGTATCGAGGGCGAGATGCTCGCGGTAGAACGCGCTCGCGCGGTCGAGATACTTGACTTCGAGGGCGAGCCAGCGCAGCGCCGCGATCATACGCCCCGAACGGTCCGTCAGCGTATAAATATCCGCCACCAACGCGCTCATCCGCCGCCGGTCCGAGGGTCGGGTATGTCGATGAAAGGCTCGGGAGCGACGGAATTGGAGGAAATCGACCGCTTCGAGGGTGGCGTCGGCTGGCTCGCCTATCCCGACGAGCGGATGCAGCGCGCGAGCCACGCGCTCGCCACCGAGGATGGCGTCTGGCTTGTCGACCCGGTGGATGCCAACGGCGTCGACGACCTCGTCGCCGAGTTCGGCGAGGTCGCGGGCGTGGTCGTCCTGTTGGATCGCCACAAGCGCGACGCCGCCGCGTTCGCCGAGCGCCACGACGTCTCGGTACATATCCCATCGTGGATGAGCGGCGTCGCGGGCGACATCGATGCTCCAGTGGAGCGCTTCGACGGCCAACTCGGCGAAACGAGCTATCGCCTCCGGATGGTCGCCACGCCGCTGTGGCAGGAGGCCGCACTCTATCACGAGGAAAACGAAACGCTCGTCGTCTCGGAGGCGCTCGGCACGGCTTCGTACATGCACACCGATACTGAGCGATTGGGAGTGCATCCGGCGCTTCGCCTGCTGCCGCCGCGGCAGTCGTTTCGGGATTTCACGCCCGAGCGCGTGCTCGTCGGCCACGGTGCGGGCGTCCACGAGCACGCGAACGCGGCGCTCGGGGCGGCGCTGTCGGGGTCACGCCGCCGCGCGCCGGCGCTCTATCTGAAGGCTGCTCGACTGTTCCTCTCGAACTGACGCGACGGGATTATACCGAGTGCCGCCGAACCCGGGGTAGGGACAGAACGGTGGTCTATGTGACTCACGGACTGGTCGAGATGCTGTGTGACCTCGCCCGCGAAGCCGAACCCGAGGCGGTGACGATAGCGCTCGCGACGACGCCGGCCGGCGAGTTCATCGATTCGTTGCCGCCGGAGACACCCGTGTTCACCCACTTCTACTTCCCCGAGGCGGGCCGGTCGCTGTCGGCAGTGTTCGGAATGGATCTGGGAACGCCCGTGGGTCAGACCCAGGGCCGGTTCGTCTCGCATCCGCAGGGAAAACTCGCACTCTCGCGGACCGACGACCTGCACGGTGTCGTGTTCGTCGCGGTCCCACCGTGGGAGCGAGAGGACCTCGCGGTCTTTTCGCGCGACGGTATCGAGAAGCCACTCGAACTCGTCGATTCCGAGCCACCGACCGAATCGCTCGGTTAGCCCCACCGAATTTCACACGAGCGATCGAGTGCTATCACATCTAATTATCCGAACACCGGCAACAGTTCTTCGTTCTGACCGAGTCGACTATCCGAGATAGCCCAGATCCCGGAGCTGCTCGGCGATCTCGTCGAACTGCGCTTCGGTGAGTTCGCCCTGTTTTTGATGTTGGATGACGATGCTGCGCAGCAGGAATCGGACGAGATCCGAAGTGCTCTGAAAACTCGTCCCTTCGATGGTTTCCTCGACCCGGTCGGCGAGGTCCTTGGGTATCGAGACGGTCGTGTAATCGGTCATGACGAGAGGAGGGCAAGCGCCCGGATAGTCGTTGTGCTCGCGGTCGTCGCACCGGGTACCCGCTGACGGGTGCGTGGCGACGGCGAACGGTCCAGCGCGCTATCGTCCGGACGACGCACCGACGGTGAGCGTCCGTGACGGCATATCGAGAAAGGCAGTCTCGTAGCCCTCGTGGCGGGCGACCTGTGGCGGCGCATCGACGGCGAGCATGAGTTCGTCACCGCTCTCGATGCGCCCGACGCCGGCCCCGTAGTGATAGTTCAGTTCCGGGTCGAGCGTCGCCCGCAGCGGCCCGTCGAAGACCGTCTCGTCGCCCCGCCGCACCGTCGCCGACAGCGACATCGCCGGCAGGACGTACCCGTTGTGCGGCGTCCGTGCCGAGACGACGAGATACGTTCCGTCGGAACCGAACCGCGAGGCGTCGTCGAGCGCCCGCACGACGAACGCGGCGTCGCCGGTCCGGGCCGTCCCGAGCGAGCGGCCGGGGAGCGCATCCCTCTTGGGTGCGACCGCGAGCGGCAGTTGCTTCATCCTCATCGGTTCGACCGCCCCGCGCGTGCCGGCCTTCCCGTCGAGTTCCTCGAAGGAGATATTGCTCACTTTCTCCGGGTCGAACGTGAGCGAGAACTCGAAGGACTGTCGGCTCCCGAACCGGCCCGCGAACGCCCCGGTCCGTCGTGCGGACGTCGGCGGAACGTCGACCGCGACGGTGTAGTCGCCGGCACCCGGAAGGGAGACGTTGTCACCGGTGTGAAAGCCCATGTTCTGTGAGAGCATCGTCCACGGTGAGAGCGTCGTCACCGACTCGCCGCCCTTCGAGACCGTCACCGTCGGGTTCGCGTCCATCGGGCTGATTCCCGTTTCCGGGTCCCAGACACTTACCATGAGGTGGAGCGAGTCGTCGTCCTCGATGGGCACCCTCTCGGTCCGCGTGCCGGTGACGGTCCAGAACCGGTGGGGGTAGCTGTAGGTGAGTGCACAGCGATAGCCCGCACTCATCTTCGAGCCGTCCGACGAGCCGTTCGAGCGGTTCGTCCGATCCGAGTTCGTCGTGTCCGCTGTCCCTGAGTCCGCTCCGGCCGCCCCATCGCTCACGCCGACCATCTCCATGCCCTCGATGTGGGAGGGGTAGTAGACGGCCGCCGGGCGGTTTTCGGGCAGCGCCGGCATCCGCTCTCGATAGCCCGTCTGGACGGAGAACAGTCCAGAACAGCCGGCGAGAAAGCCCGCACCGACCGCGCTCGCGGCCGTGCCGGCCCGGAGAAACGTGCGTCGATCCATTGCCCAATCTACGACTGCTCGCTTCGAGTGCGTTCTGGTTCGGGTCTGTGGCGGTCGTCGGCGTTCCGTCATCGTCGTGGCACGGCGGCGGGAAGCGCGCGCAACCCGCGCGGCGGGAGGAGGTAGTTGCCGCGTCGGGTCACGGACATGTACTGGAGGATGCCGTTGTTGTTCTTCCGGCCGAGCGCCGACTCCTCGGCGAGGTCGGTGCCGGTCATCGCTTCGTGTGTGTCGGTGAAGTCCGCTATCTCCTGTTGAAGCGAGAGGAAGTGCAGCGTCGCCTCGTCGCCGTCGGTCGAATCGAAGTCCCGTCGGAGGATGACCGGCCGGTCGTTCTCGCGCGCACGAGTGAGTTTCTGTGAGTGACCGACCAGCCCCGACTCGCGGGCGGACTCCTCGGCGGGCGGACAGTCGTCCATCCGGCTCGAATCGCCCAGATTGTCGCCGACGCCCTTGACGACGCCCGCCTCGGCGTGGGCGGGACAGAACATCTTCCCGACGCGCTGATACCGACTGTCCTGTTCGTACCACTGGTCGAGGTGGAGTTTGATGGTCGAGATCTGCTGGGTGGTCCCGCCCCTGAAGGGACCCGAGCGAATCGTCACGTCGTCTTCGGTCGCCTGATTCTTCTCGAAGCCCGACTTGAAACCCATGTACAGCGGCGCATCGTCGGGAACCGGCTCCGAATCGGGAATCCCCTGAACGTCCTGGTTCTCGGCGGGAAGTCCGTCGCCGACGAAGCCCGTCCGCCGGTCGCTGCGCTCGAAGATTCCATCGAGCGAGACGTCGATATCGACGCCGTTCAGGCTCTCCTTGTCGCCCAGCAACGCCTCCTCCGCACCGAGGACGACCTGCCCGTGGTCGCTGGCGAGGTGAACGACCGCATCAGGTGTATCGATTTCCGGGTCCTCGAACGGCGTGAGCGCCTTCGGCTGTTGGAGGTCCAGCGATTCCGGGAGGGCATCGTCGAAGCGCTCGAAGTACGCCGGGGAGTAGCTCACGGTGAACAGCAGGCCGTCGTGGGAGTGGGGATACGCCCGTTCGAGCGCCCGCAGCGCCCGTTCCATTCGCTCCCCGTCTGTTCGCGTCGGCGGGCCGCTCTTCGGGTAGCGGAGATACAGCAGCACGCGATGGCGCGGGCCGAGGTGGTTGTCGTTCTCGCCGAGCGCGAGGAACTCGTTCCAGGCGTGCTGGCGCGTCGGGAGCGCCGAGAGGTCGTCGGATCCCTTCGGGAGGTCGGGAGCACTCTCGCGGGCCAGACAGGCCGACAGCGCCGCCGGCCCACCGATGGCGACGGCGGCCTTCACGAACGCGCGCCGGGAGAGACCGCGCTCCGTGCCGTGTGGCATATATGGGGTACGTATCGCAGTAAAAAGGCGGTTCTGATCCACGCGCCGCAAGTCCGGAATCAGATTCGTTTGGTTGCCTGAAACGACACAAAACGTATGTTCGTGCACACGAAACGGACGAAAGAAATGCCCTACGACAGGGAAATCCTTCGTCAGTTCCTCGCGCTCGCGGCGGTCTGTGTCGTCGGTGCGGCGGTCATTGGGCCGGTTTTGGATACCGTGTTCGATATTGACGGCAACGTATTACTCGTCGGCATTTTCGTCTCCCTTGCAGGCTATGCACTTCTCGATACGGTGCGGAATCGACTGTCGGCGGGGTAGTTTCGCGCTCTTCGCCGTTGGCGTCGGGGGCTGCTCGTGTATCGAGATCCTCACTCGGTCAGGCCGTAGCCACGCTGGAACAGTGCGATATCGGCGGCGATCACCACCACTGCCGCGCCGGCGAGCACCGCGAGCGAGACGTTCGGGTCGATGTCGGCGACGCCGAGGAAGCCGTAGCGAACGCCGTCGACCATGTAGACCATCGGGTTCAACAGTGAAACCGTCTGCCAGAAGTTGGGCAGCGCCGACAGCGGGTAGAACACTGCGCCGAAGAAGACGAGCGGTCGGATGATGAACTGGTTCATCACGGTGAGATAGTCGAAATCGCGCGCCCAGAGACCACCCATGACGCCGAAGCCCGCAAAGAGGATCGTGATGACGAGCACGAACGCGACGACGTAGATCGGATGGGCGAGACTCACCGGTGGAATACCCGGATCGAGGTTCGTGAAGATCGTGCCGACGAGCGCGACCACCACCGCGATGACGATGCCGCGGAGCGCGCTCGCGGTGACGTAGGCGAACACCATCTCCACATACGAGAGCGGCGAGGTCTGGACCTCGTGGATGTACTTGTTCCAGCGGCCGTGAAAGATGGTGAACGAAGCGTTCTGGAAGGCATCGCTGGTCGCGCCGAGCACGACGAGTCCCGGGAGGATGAACAGGATGTACGGAATCCCGCCCGTGGCGCTGATGCGCCCGCCGAGGATGACACCGAAGACGACGAAGTACAGTGCATTCGTTATCGCCGGCGGGAGGAACGTGTTCCACGGCCGGCGGACGTATCTGAGTATCTCGCGGCGCACGAGCGTCCGCACGCCAACGGAGGCGAGGCTCACAACGACGCCTCCGGCGCTTCGCGTTCGCGCTGCTCGGCGTCGCGGCCTCCCTCGCGGCTCCCGCTTTCGTCGTCACCCGTGAGGGCGATGAACACCTCTTCGAGCGACGTGCGCGAGATGTCGATGTCGGTCACGGTGTGGCCCTGTCGGTCGAGCTGGCGGATGAGCCCCGGTGCGACCTCGCCGCCGGTGGGGGCTGTCGCCACGACCGCATCGTTCTCTATCTCGACCGACTCGACGCGCTCGACGTCGATTGCTGGAACTGTCGCCGGCGGTTCGCGCAGGCGGAGTCGAACCGTGTCGTTGCCCCGCGCCATTAGCTCGTCCGGGCTGGCGACCGTCACTTTTCGGCCGTCGTCCATGATGGCGACCTCGTCGCACAACTGCTCCGCCTCCTCGATGTAGTGCGTGGTGAGAAGAATGGTCGTCCCCTCGTCGTTGAGGCCGGTGATGATCTCCCAGAGGTCGTGGCGGAGTTCGACGTCCACGCCGGCAGTCGGTTCGTCGAGAATCAGCAGGTCGGGGTCCGAGACGAGCGCGCGGGCGAGCATGAACCGGCGTTTCATGCCCCCGGAGAGCCAGTCGAACCGGGAGTCACGCTTGTCGTAGATGCCTACCGTTTTGAGGGCGTCGTCGGCGCGCTCTGCGGCTTCGGCCTTCGAAATGCCGTGATAGCCCGCCTGATGGACCAGCACCTCGTGGACCGGGAAAAAGCGGTCGACGTTGAACTCCTGTGGGGCCAGCCCGATGGCCGAGCGCGCCTCCCGATAGTCGGACTCGACGTCGTGGCCGAATATTGCTGCCTCGCCGCCGGATTTGCCGACCAACCCTACCAGAATGTTGATGAACGTCGTTTTGCCCGCACCGTTCGGCCCGAGCAGGCCGAAAAAGTCGCCTTGCTCGACGTCGAGCGAGAGCCCGTCGAGCGCCCGAACGTCGCCGTAGTCCTTCACCAGATCCGTCGTCGAGATTGCGAGCGACACTACCGGAGAGAACGCCGGCGAGCGATTAAGCGTGTTGACTTCCCGTCGCGGCGGCTCAGCCCTCGACGGGCGTCGCTTGGCCCTCGACGTCGTACTTCTCGCGGAATTCGCCGATGAGTTGGCCCATCTTCGCGTACCAGTCGTTCAGCATTCGCTGCATCTCGTCGGCGACGACGTCGGGGTCGGTGGGGCGAAAGACGTGGTAGTAGCCACCCTGCTCGTAGTTGACCTGCTCCTTCTGGACGAACCCCGCCGTGAGCAGCCGTTGGAGCGACCGATAGACCGTCGAGCGCTCGCGGTCGACCTCGACGGCGATCTCGTCGACGGTCAATGCACTACTGCTGGCGACGACGACCGCGAAACACTCGCGGTCGAGATCGGTGAGACCGTGGAAACATTCGAGCAACCCCTCGCACTCCATGTCCGCACGGAGATACTCGACCATTGCATCGGGCATGGAGAACGTCGGTGAGCGACGACCAAAGGTGTTGTGTGTAGTGGACACGACTGCACACGACCCGTTCGGGGGCGGGTGTGTCACTCCACGACATCGCCGTGACCGTCGAATCTGTCGCGGGCACGGAAGCGAAACCCGTTTTTGTCGTGCCGTGCGAGGGCAGGACAGTTGATGGTATCCGTTTTGCTTGTCGTCGGCGTGTTGGTGGCGGTGTTCGTCGGCTACAACATCGGTGGCTCCTCGACCGGCGTCGCCTTCGGCCCGGCGGTGGGCAGTCGCATCACCGGCAAGACGCTTGCTGCCGTGCTGTTCACCGCGTTCGCACTGCTCGGCGGCTGGACGGTCGGGCGCGAGGTCGTCGAGACGATGGGCGGCGAGATCGTCCCCGCGAGCGAGTTCACCCTCGCCGCGAGCGTCGTCGTCCTCTTCTTTACGGGGCTCTCCCTGCTCATCTCGAACCTCTTTGGCGTCCCCGCTTCGACCTCGATGACCGCCGTCGGCGCGATCGCGGGACTCGGCGTCGTGACCGATTCGCTCAACGAAACCGTGATGTTCGGCATCGTCTCGGCGTGGATCGTCGCCCCGCTGGTCGCCTTCTGGTCCGGCGTCGTCATCGGTCGGTACATCTACCCGCACCTCAACGCACGCATCTCCTTCGGGCGCATCGAGGACGGGCTATTCGCGTTCGACCGGTCGGGCGTTCTCCCCCGGCCGATGCTCAAAGACGGCGCGACCGGCCGTGACGTCGTCGGCGCGGCGGTCGTGCTGTTGGTCGCCTGCTACAACGCCTTCTCGGCGGGCGCGTCGAACACCGCGAACGCGGTCGCACCATTAGTAGGAAGCAACGCCATCACCGTCGAGCAGGGCGTCCTCATCGCCGTCGGCGCGATGGCGCTCGGCGCGTTCACCATCGCCCGGCGCACGCTCGATACGGTCGGCGACGGCATCACCGACCTGCCGATTCTGGCGGCCATCCTCGTCTCGCTCGTCGGCGCGACCATCATCACCATCTTGTCGAATCTGGGCATCCCGGCGAGCCTCGCGGTGAGCATGACCTCCTGTATCATCGGGCTGGGTTGGGGCCGGTCGAGTCGGGCCGTGACGCTCGCCGACGCCGCCGGGTCGGCCATCGAGGGCGAGGGTCGACCCGACTTCTCGGTGGGCGCGCTCGCCGCCGAAGGAGGCGACGACAGTGGGCCACCGGCCGGTCCGACCGTCGGCGATCTCGCCACGGCCGAGACCGCCGCGGAACCGTCACCGACCGCCGCACCGAGCGGGAAAGTGCCGAAAATCGGCGAGGAGGAACCCGAGGAACTGCCGACCGACGATCTCTTCGACGCGGCGGCAACGGGTCGAATCGTCACGATGTGGCTGCTCACGCCGACGATCTCGGCCATCGGCTCGTATCTCGTCTTCTCGCTCTTCTTCTGACGCGCTCGCGACGGGGTGGGGAAGACATTTAGCCACGGAGTGTCAACATTTGACATGGGCGAGTCGCCAGACGACGCCGAGCGCGTACTCGTCCCGATGGAGGGCTCCGAGCGAGCCAAGCGGGCGTTCGAGCACGCGCTCGACCACTCCGAGGGGGTGCTCGTCATGCTCACCGTCATCGACCCGTTCGACACCGACCCGACCTCGACGGGGTATCACTCGCCAACGGGGGTCCCCGGTATGCCGGGCTACACCGAGGAGTGGTACGCGGGCGCACGAAACGACGCCGAAGAACTCCACGACAGCGCCCGTGAACGGGCCGGCGACCGCCCCGTCGAGAGCGCGGTCGTCTTCGGCAAACCCACTCGGTGTATCGTCGAGTTCGCCGACGAGCACGGCATCGACCACATCGTCATCGGCAATCACGCCCGCAACGGCCGCTTCCGTGGCCTGCTCGGCAACACCGCGACGTCGGTCGTCCGGCACTCGCGCGTCCCCGTCACCGTCGTTCGTTAGCCATTGCCGAGCAGCGACGCACAGCCGGCGGCGACGATACGCGCCACCTCGACGACCTCGTCGGTGTAGACGAACTCGCCGGCCCCGTGGATGTTCTCGCCGTCCGGCCCGACGATCACCGTGGGCAGTCCGGCCCGATGGCCGAAGTAGTTGAAGTCGCCGACGCTGGCGAAGTGCCCCGTGTCGGGTTCGTCACCGGAGACGTGCTCGACGCCCGCCGACAGCGCCGCGACGAGCGGGTCGTCGGGGTCGGTGACGTACGGTCCGTAGCGGACGTCCGGCCCGGGCGCGTCCCGGAATCCGACCTGTACTTCGGAATCGAGGGCGAGGTCATCGACGGCGCGCTCGGCGTCGGCGCGAACTTGGTCCTTCTCCTCGCCGATGACGACGTGGCGATCGACCAGCAGACGACAGGATTCGGGGACCGAAAGCGTCTCGCCGCCGCCGTCGATTTCGATCGGGCAGACCGAGCCGTCGCCGAGCCGTTCGTGCGTACCCACCTCGATGTCGGCGAGCGCATCGGCCAGCCGTCCCGCATCGACGACCGCGTTCGTTCCCTTGTGGGGCTGGGAGCCGTGGGCGGCTTTTCCTGTGACTCCGATGTCGTAGAGGAATCGCCCGCGCGCGCCGAGCAGCAGAGCGGGATTTTCGATGTCCTCTTGGGCGAGAATCGGACCCGGTTCGGTGACGATGACCCCATCGCAGTCGTCGGTCACTCCATCGCGAATGAGCTGGTTCGCCCCCAGCCCGTAGGGACCCTCCTCGTCGACGACGGCGCTGAAAACGACGTCGCCGGCGAGGTCGGTCTCGGCGAGTGCTTCGAACGCGACCATGACGGCCGCGAGACCGCCCTTCATGTCGCAGGCCCCCTGCCCGTAGAGTCGTCCATTTTCGATGCGCCCCGAGAGCGGGTCCTCTTCCCACGCCTCGACCAGCTGGACGGTGTCCATGTGGGCGTTCAACAACAGGGTGGGAGCCTCGGGGTCAGTTCCCGAAAGCCGGGCGAGCACGTTGTTGCCCTCGAAGCCCGTTAACTCCGACTCGCTCACCGGATGATACTCGGGGTCGAGTCCACGCTCGTCGAGCCAGTCGTACACGAACTCGGTGATTTCTTCTTCCTCGAAGTACGGGCTCTCGATGCGCACGAGGTCCTGGAGGAGCGAAATCGTTTCGTCGTGGTCGATTTCCTCGGCAATGTTCTCGATTGCATCCGTGTTCGCGGCGTCGGCGGTCGTGCTGTCGGCCGTTTGGGATGATGAATCAGTCATCGGCGGACGCCTCCTGGATGTCTGGGTCGTACTCGGTCGAGGGCACGCCGGGAAGGGTATCGAGAATCGCTTCCACGTCGGTGCCGGCCTGCTGGCCTCGATACCAGTAGATACCGAAGACGGCGATGCCGACGAGTATCCACGGCACGTAGATGACGAGCGAGCCCTGATAGGCCTGCGTGAGCAGCGCGAACGCGCCGAGCGCGCCGACCGCCCCCGTGAGATAGAGCCATCCACCCAGATCGAAGCCAGCCTGTTCGATGAGTTCCGGGCGAGCGGCGCGGGCGTACAGCAGCGTCACCGAGACGGCGAAGTAGGCGATGAGATAGCTGAACGTGGCGATCTTGATGGCTTGGTCGAGACCGGCAGTGAAGAAGGTGAGCGCCGAGGAGACCGCGTAGAGGGTGAGCAACGACCAGTGTGGTGAGCCGAAGCGGTCGCTGACGGCCGAGAACCAGCGCGGGAAGACGCCGTCCCACGACCACGAGTACGGCATCTTGATGCCGGCGGCCATCACCGCGTTCACGCTGGAGGCCGTGGCGAGCAGGCCGCCGATGGCGACGATGGCCGCCCCGTTCGCCCCGAGAAAGGTCTCGGCGGCGTCGGCGAGCGGTCGTGCCGAGTCGGCGAGCACGGTGTAATCGGCCACGACACCGTAGATGACCGCCGCCGTCCACATATACAATATTGTGAGGATCAGCGTCCCGCCGACCATCGCGAGGGGGAGGTTTCTGGACGGGTTCTTGACCTCCGCACCCATCTGGCCCGCGACCGCGATGCCGATGTAAGCGTAAAAGAGGGGGACGGCGGCGGCGAAGAAGCCGTCGAAGCCGCCGGTGAAGAAGGGCTGGTAGTTCGCGGTTTCGATGGTGCCCGTCCCCGGAATCACGAGCACGAGGATGGCGACGACGAGCAGGCCGAAGATGACGTTCTGGACGAGGCTGTACCCCCGAGAACCGACGAGATTCACCAGAAAGAGCACGGTGAGCAGGCCAAAGCCGACCAAGGCGACCTCGCTCTGGCCGGCTATGAGGTCCGGGAAGAAGACTTGGAGATAGCTGCCGAAGCCGATGGCGAGGACGGCGTCGGCGGCCATATAGCCGAGCCACTTCGACCACGTGACCAGAAAGCCCGGCAGGCGCGTGTTGAACGTCCGCGAGACGTACGCATAGGAGCCGGCCGCGCCCGGAAACACCGTCGCCATCCAACTGTAGTTGATGGCGATGGCGGTCGCCAGTGCCCCCGCCACGGCGACCACGAGGATGACGCTCGGACCAGTGGTGGAACTCGCAGTGCCGAGCGTGACGAACAGCCCGGCCCCGAGCGTGCCGGCGACGACGGTGCTCATCGCCCCGAGCGGGCCGATGTTCCGCGCGAGACTTCGGTCGTCGTTTCGCTCCGCGTTCGACATGGCTGGGCATTGCCGTGTAATGGCATAGCAGTCGTCCCTAGCATGGACGGGTCAACGACCGAGCAGTTTCGCCTCGGCCGTCCGGAGATGCTCCAACAGAGTGGCCTTCGAGACGTCGAGTTCGTCGGCGAGGTCCGTGGCGCTCGCCTCGCGCGGCCAGCAGTAGTAGTTCCGCCGGCGGGCGAGGTCGAAGACCTCGCGCTGGCGTTCCGAGAGGTCGCTAGTGGGTAAAACGCCGCTCGCGCTGTAGGCGGCAGTGACGTTCTCGATGCGAACCTCCGCATGCATCTCCTCGCGGACCGCCTCGACGCGCTCGCCGACCGCCTCGCGGCTCGCGTCGACGAGCACCGTCCAGCACTCCCGGCCGTCGGCCATCCGCACCGGCTCGTCGGGGATGAACCCGCGCGAGACGAGCGCGTCGTTGATGGAGTTCTCGTGTTCGTAGCGCACCACGATGGCCCGGCTCGCGCTGCCGGGGACGGGCGTCTCGGTCGGCCGCGCGCTCGCCTCCCAGACCGATTCCGTGAGCGGCGAGGCGCGCGCCGCGTCGATCAGTTCCTCGACCGCGGCAGTGGTCTCGCCGTAGACGGTGAACCGGCCGGTCGCCAGCCCGTCGATCGCGTAGACGCCGTGACCGAGCAGTCCGCCGGCCAGCCTCTCGGTGACTGCGAGCGTCCAGCAGTCGGGATGCCAGATGTCGAGGGTCACTCGCAACCCCGTCGAGCGCGAGGCGTTCATCCGCGCTAGTCGACGACACGCCCGCAAAAGCCGTTCGCCGCGAGCGGTGCGAAGAGTTATGTTGGTTGAAAATAATGTGTGCAATGATTACTATGGACATCGACATCGAGACGCTCCTGCGCTACCCTCTCCAGTCCGACGAGTGGGTGACGACCGTGCTCGTCGGCGGCATCGCGCTGTTGCTTTCGTTCCTGTTCGTCCCGCTGTTCATCGTCGCTGGCTACGGGGTGCGGGCGCTCCGAGCGGGCATGGACCGCGCCGCCGAGCCACCGGTCTTCGACGACTGGGGCAGCCTATTGACCGAGGGGTTCATCGCCAGCGTCATCGGGTTCGTCTATCAATTGATTCCGACAGCGGTATTCTTCGTCGTCGTCGGCGGATCGGTCGCCGCGCTGGCGACCGGTTCGGACGTCGGGGCCGGCCTCGGTATCTTCGGCTTCTTCGGCGGGCTGTTCGTCTGGTGGCTGCTCGCCATCGTCTTCGGCTACGTGGGCGTCGCCGGCGTCGCGAACTACGCCCGGGAGGGCCGCTTCGGCGCGGGGTTCGATATGGATACCATCTCCGGGGTCGTCACCTCGCGTGCGTATCTGGTCGCGTGGGCGTACGTCGTTCTCCTGAACGTCGCCGTGGGTGTCGTCGTCGCGGCGCTCAACATCGTGCCGATACTCGGCGGCATCGTCGGCGTGTTCGTTGGCTTCTACGCGCTCGTCGTCGCGGCGTGGCTGCTCGGCGACGGGTTCGCCACGGCCACGACGGGGGGACCGCGAACCACACAGGTCGAGGGCTCGCCCACCGGCGTCGGCCGCTCGGAACCGTGATCACAGCTATCGGACTGGCGACCTGTAACGTGGATTATGGCGATCGCATGAGTGATCTATCATGTCCATGCGGTGAATCGGATCGCTGACCCGGTTCGTGAGGCATCCGGCACAATCGATCGGGATTCGCCCGTAATTCATCCCGTTCCCGTTCGCACAAATGTGGCCGTGAGGCTGAAATTCGGTATTATTTATTAAAACTGTGAACAACGACCAGTCTTATCCGTGTCGAGCGTCGAGAGCCCTCACGACGGTGACAAAACACGGCGGTGGTTGGGGATGAAACATGATACACGTCGACACGGCGACGAAGCATCGTGCATTCGACCGATTCCGAGCCAGCCCGGAGTGCCGCCCCGCGGGTTCGTGGGGCGGACGGGACACCGCGCCGGTCGATGAGTCTGGTCGCCGAGTACACGGTCGATCTGCCGGCGTACGCAGCCATCCTGACGGACCTTCCCGGGATGCGACTCGTGGTCGAGGGGATGACCGCGTGCGGTCCCGAGACGGTGTCGGTGACGGTCTGGGCCGAAGGGGATGAGTTCGCGGCGCTCGAAGCCGGGTTCGGCCGAACAGCACTGATCGACGAGCTGCGTGAATTGAGCGACCGCATCGACGGGCGGAAGCTGTATCAGTTCCGACTGCCGGCCGCGGCGACGACGTACTGGGCGTGGACGGGTCTCGGCGGCGTGTTGCTCGACTGTACGCTCAGCCATTCCGGCATGTGGATGCGAATGCGCTGTCCGGATCGGGACGCGCTCGCCGCCTACCACGACCACTGCGAGACACGGGACTGTTCGTTCGAACTCAGCGGGCTGAAGGAGACCGACGGTTCGCCCACGAACGCCCACGGCATGCTCACCGCGCCGCAAGCCGAACTGCTCATGGCGGCCGTCGAGAGGGGGTATTTCGACGTTCCGCGCCGCGTCACGATGGGCGACCTCGCGGCGGAGTTCGACATCTCGAACCAAGCGGCCTCCGAACGGCTGCGCCGCGGCCTCTCGAACACCTTCCGGAACGGCGTCCTCGACGACCCGAACGTGCGCTGAGTCGGTCGCCGGCACGAACGGCCGTATCGACGGTGACGGCGACTTCGCCCTCAGTCGTCTTCCGTAGCCCCTGTATCGGACGGACTCTGGCTGCCCGAGCGGCTGCTCGTTCCGAACAATACCGTTTCCTCTCGCAGCAGGAGATTGCCGTACTGCTGGCGGAAGGACTTCGTCAGCCCAATGACGGTCACGAGACCGAGGATGGCGATCGGGAGCGCGGTGATGGCGGCCGCCGACTGGAAGGCGTTCGCCTTGCCGATGAGGATGAGCACCGCCGCGACCGCACCCAGCAAGACGGCCCAGAAGACGCGGCTGATCGACGAGGGACTCTCCTTGCCGCCCGTGGTCAACATCGCCAGCGCGAGCGACGACGAGTCAGCCGACGTGACGAAGAACGTCACCACGAGGACGACGAACCCGACGAGCAGCAGCGACCCGAGCGGCAGCGCGCTGTAGAGCACGTAGCCCGAGACGGACTCGCCGAGGCGGTTGATGGGACCGAGCATGTTCGCCCGCCCGGTGTGCTGGAGCCACGTGCCGGCGGTGCCGAGGATCAGGAACCACGGCACCGACGCCAGCGCCATCGCGCCGGTGCCCGTGAAGGCGACCTCACGGACGCTGCGCCCGCGCGAGATGCGCGCGATGAATAGCCCGACGAAGGGCGACCACGCCAGCGGCCACGCCCAGAAGAAGACCGTCCAACTGTTGGCCCACGCGTTGTTGTTCGCCGTATCGAGAAAGAGGCTCATGCTGAAGAAGTCGGTGATGACGCCGCTCATCGCGTTGACCGACGTCTGGAGGATGAATACGGTCGGGCCGACGATGAGCGTGGCGACCATCAACACGAAGAAGAGCACCATGTTGAAGTCGGACAGCCGACGGATGCCCTTGTCGACGCCGAGCAACAGCGAGACGGTAAAGAGCACCGTCATCCCGGTGATGACGAGTATCGTCCCCGTGCTGCCGAGGTCGATACCCCACTGATAATCGAGTCCGGTGAGGAACTGTCGGCCGATGAACCCGAGCGATGTCGCCACGCCGCCGAGCGTCGCGAACACCGCCAGCACGTCGACGAGCGTCGCCCAGTTGCTGTCCTTGATGCTGTCGGCACCGATAAAGGGCGTCAGAATCGACGAGACGCGCAGCGGCGCGCCGTGGTTGTAGACGTAGTAGCCGATGCCGATACCGAAGAGGGTGAAGCCGACGTACTGGGTGAACATCCAGTGAAAGGCCGAATACTGCACCGCGATCGGTATCGCGGCCGCCGACGCGTCGGCGACCCCGCCGTACAGCGGCGGGACGCTGCCGTAGTGCAGGAGTGCCTCGGTCGGCCCCCAGAAGGCGGTGCCAGCCGCGAGCCCCGCCGAGTAGAGCATTGCGAAATACGAGAAGTAGCTGTACTCCGGCGACTCGTCGCCGAACGTGAGATTTCCCCACGGCCCGACGATGAGGAAGCCGAGGAAGATCAGGAAAAACAGCATGACGACGAGGTAGCCCCAGTTGAAGTTGTCGAGCACGAGCGCCTGCAACCCGCTAACGGCCCCGACGAACGTGTCGGGGGCCACTAAAAACAGCACGATGAACAACACCGCGAGGCCCGCGCCGAAGGTGAACACTATCGGGTCGACTTCGTCGCGGAACTCCTCGACCATCCCCATCTCGGCGTCGCTCACGGTGTCTCACGCCCCGTTTCGGAACCGACGGTTTCCGGATGGCGCTTCCCCGGTCGTCTCGGTTCCGTCCGACCCCGAGGTGAGCGTGTGTCCGACCCGCTCGGGTCGGTCCCGTATCCGAGGTTCGATTCGATGCTGCCGCCGAACAGTGTGCCGATGTACCGTGTCATTTGCGTCCCTCTATCACTCCATCGGGAAAGACCCTGTTAAATCTTGCGGGAATTCGTACCCGGTGTAAACGGTTCGTGTTAATCACGCGGTCCGTGCCGTCGCGGTTCACATTATCGGAGAAATCGTCGTCCGCCGTCGGAGAGGAGTGCGTTCGGTGCTTATCGGTCGCCGAGAAACGCGATGCCATCCATCTCGACGGCGACGTCGCCCGGCAAGCGGGAGACCTCGACGCAGACGCGAGCCGGCGGTGTCGCGCCAAAGCGTGCTCCGTAGGCGTCGTTCATCGCGTCGTAGTCGTCGAGGTCGGTGAGATAGACGGTCACTTTCACGAGGTCGGCAAGCGACCCGCCCGCGGCCGCGACGGTGCGCTCGACGTTTTCGAGGGCCTGCTCGGTCTGCGCTTCAACAGCGCCCGCGACCTCCTCGCCAGCAGAATCGACCGGGCCGTAACCCGACACGTATAGTGTGTCACCGGCGCTGACGGCCTGCGAGTAGGGGTTGTCGTTGCGCGGCGCGTCGTCGGTGACGATGCGTTCGGGCATCGTCAGGCGGTCGGCTGCTCGGCCGTCGTCACGTGGGAGATGGCGTCGGCGACGACGTCGAGGGCGGTGTCGGCGAGGTCGTCGGTGAGCACCAGCGGCGGCAACAGTCGGAGGACGTTGCCGTGGCGGCCGGCGGTCCAGACGAGGACGCCGTGTTCGTAGCAGTACTGCTGGATCGCATCCACGAGATCGGAATCGGGATTGCCGTCCCCGTCGACGAACTCCGCACCGACGAACAGTCCTCTCCCTCGGACTTCGCCGAGATGGCTGTTGCCGTCGGCGATCTCTCGCAGGCGCGCACGGATGTTAGCACCGAGGTCGCGCGCGTGGGCGAGCAGGTCGTGCTGTTGGATGTACTCGATGGCGCGGCTGCCGGCCCGCATCGCCACGACGTGGCCACGATACGTGCCGGCGTGGTCGCCCGATCCCCACGTATCGAGGTCCTCGCGGTAGATGGTCGCCGACAGCGGGAAGCCAATCCCTCCAAGAGCCTTCGCGGTGGTCATGATGTCGGGCGTGACGCCCTCGTGCTCGCCGGCCCACCACTCGCCGGTCCGACCCATGCCGGCCTGAATCTCGTCGAAGATCAGGGGAAGGTCGTTCTCGTCGGCGATCTCGCGGAGTCCGGCGAGGAATCCCTCCGGTGGGACGACGACGCCGCCCTCGCCCTGAATCGGCTCGACGAAGATGCCTGCGGGGTTGGCAAGTCCGCCATAGGGGTCCTCGACGATGGCCGTGACCTCTTCAAGTGCGTGTTCGACGGCCTCGTCGGGAGCTTTTCCCTGTTCGAACGGGTTCGGGTAGGGGGCGTGTACGACATCGGAAAGCAGCGGCGTGTAGTGCTCCTTCGCCCCGGTGTTCGAGGTGAGGCTGAGCGCGCCGCTGGTCGCGCCGTGGTAGGCCCCCCGAAAGGCGATGAGACCGTCACCACCGGTGTTGTACTTGGCGAGTTTGATGGCCGCCTCGATGGCGTCGCTGCCAGTCGGTCCTCCAAAGACGACGCGGTTGTTGCCCTGGAGGTTGCCGGGCGCTATCTCGTCGAGCTTCTCGATGAGTTCGAGGCGCGCCTCGGTCGGGAAATCAACAGTATGAACCAGTTTGTCGGCCTGTTCGTGGACTGCTTCCAACACATATGGATTGGCATGGCCGACGTTGAGCACGCCGATGCCGCCGAACATGTCGATGAAGGTGTTGCCGTCGGCGTCCCGCACCGTCGCGCCCTTGCCCTCATCGAACGCGACGGGGATGTCCTCGGGATAGGCGACGGCGCTGCTGTCGATTTCGCGCTGCTTGTCGAGCAGTTCCTGCGATTCCGGTCCGGGAACGCTCCCGACGTTCGGTGCATCGTCGAAATGCAAGTCGCCGATGGGTGGACTATCGACCATGAAGGAGGCCACGGCGAACGGACGTAAATAACTTGTCCACAGTTAGTATGGCTGGTATCCACAGAAACCGTATCCGAGTTGGTGGGTAATGGGTCGATTACCGTGAAATCCGTTTCCGACGTACACAAAATTTATGAGGCGATTCGCCGAAGGGCGTGAGAGAGACTCATGCCCGGTGGTGTATTCGAACGAACGGAGTACGAGCGGCGTATCGAGCGGACGAAAGAGCGCATGCGCGAGCGGGGGCTCGATGCACTGGTGGTGACCGACCCCTCGAACATGAACTACCTCGCGGGCTACGACGGCTGGTCGTTCTACGTCCCGCAGGCGGTCATCGTCACCCACGAGCGTGACGAACCCGTGTGGGTCGGCCGCGGCATGGACCAACTCGGGGCGCAGGCGACGACATGGCTCGCCGAGGAAAATATTCACTCGTACAGCGATGATCACGTACACTCGCCGTACGACCTCCACCCGATGGATTACGTCGCCGATCTGCTGGCGGACCTTGACGTCGGCGAGGGGAAAATAGGGGTCGAGATGGACGCCTACTACTTCACCGCGAAATCCTACCAGCGCCTGCGCGAGGGACTTCCCGAAGCGGGTTTCGAGGACACGACGCTACTCGTGAACTGGATTCGCATCTATAAATCGGAAGCCGAACTCGACTACATGCGGCAGGCGGCGCGCATCTCCGAAAATGCAATGGAAGCAGGGTTGGATGCGGTCGGCGAGGGCGTGCCCGAGTACGAGGTCGCCGAGACCATCTATTCGGCGCTCATCGAGGGTACCGAAGAGTACGGCGGTGATTATCCCTCGATCGTTCCCTTGCTTCCCTCGGGCGATCATACGGGAACGCCGCATCTCACGTGGACCGACCGACGCTTCGAGGAGGGCGACCCGGTCATCATCGAGCTATCTGGCTGTCGGAATCGCTATCACTCGCCGCTCGCGCGCACGACGTTCGTCGGCGACCCACCGGAAAAACTGACTACGACCGCCGAAATCGTCGTCGAGGGCATCGACGCCGCGCTCGACGCCGCCGAACCGGGTGCCACCTGCGAGGAAGTCGAGAAAGCGTGGCGCGAGGTCATTCAGTCGTACGGCATCGAGAAGGAGGACCGCATCGGCTACTCGATGGGGCTTGGCTACCCGCCCGACTGGGGCGAACACACCGCGAGCCTCCGGCCCGGCGACGAAACAGTTTTAGAGGAGGACATGACCTTCCACATGATTCCGGGTATCTGGCAGGACGACGTCGGCGTCGAGATCAGCGAGACCTTTCACGTGACTGCGACCGGCGCGGAGACGCTCGCCGAGTTCCCCCGGAAGCTGTTCTCGACCTGAACTGCGGTACGCGAACGGCGCTTTCCCGTCCGTGTCGAGCCGTCGAAATGCAGGTACTGCGTACGATACGAGAATTCGAACCGGATGCGACCGCAGCGGCCCCCGACTTAGTCGTCGGTGTCGTTTTCGTCGTCCTCGTCGACCGCTCCGTCGCCGTCGTTGTCGACGTCGTCCGAGTTTCCGCTGTCGTGTTCGTCGTTTTCGTCGTAGTGGCCGTCACCGTCATCGTCGTCTTCGGCGTCGCCGTCGAAATCGTCCGAGCCGTCGTCGCCGTCGTCGGGTTCGTCGTCCTCATCGATGGCTCCATCCCCGTCATCGTCGTCGTTCGATGGACCGCCATCGCCCTCGTCGTCTTCGTCAACGTGCCCGTCGCCGTCGTCGTCCTCGTCGTTCGCGCCGCGTTCGTCGTCCGGTTCCGGTTCGTCGACGGGGACGTCCGCCCAGACGAGCCGGTGGTCGGAGGCGGTACGGACGGCTTCGAGCAGGCCGCGCTCGTCTGTTCTCTCGCTCGGCCAGACGACCGCCGAGCGCTCGATGCCGAGGTCGGGCGAGGGAAGTACGTAGTCGACCTGTGATTCGAACTCGGCGGTCCAGAACGCAGAGCGCGGTCCGTTCTTCGCCGCGCCGCCGGGACTCGTCGGGAACGGCGGCGCGATGAACCCGTCGTCGTTCCTGACGAAGTAACTGGTGGCAGCGTTGAGACTCTCCTCGTCGCCGGGCGCAGCGTTCATGTCTCCCATCAGGACGTACGAGTCGTCCCCGTCGAGACCGCCCTGCCTCCCGCTGTCGTCGTAGGGATACTCGGCACCGGCAGCGTAATCCGCCAGGAGGCGGATCTCGTCGTGATTGCGCTTGCCGTTGAAGTTCCCTTCGCCGTCGAAGACCGGCGGCGTGGGATGGGCGCTCAAGGCGTGGATGGTTTCGTCGCCAACCGCAACGGGAACGTCGATGTGGGTCTTCGACGAGAGGCGGAACTCGTCGGCTTCGGCGGCCGAGAGATACATCTCGGTATTCGGGTCCCGTGGAAGCAGACTGTCGGGCATGTCCTTCCAGAGGAACGTTCTGAACGTGCGGATCGCGTCCCGCTGGATGGGGAATCGGCTGAGAACCGCCAGTCCGTACTGGCCGGGAAACTCCCCGAACCCGTAGGCGTCGTTGCCGTAGGTGCGATCACCGGGCGTGTCGTCCACCTCGCCATTGTTGTCGAGGTCGAGGTCGCTGGCGACGCCCGTGTTGGTCTTCGGCATGACTGTTTCTGAGTAGTCGATGCCTCGGAGGTCGGAGCGCTGCGGGACGCTGAGATAGTTGTCGACGAACGCGCGTGCGTTCGAGGGCGACGACGGGACGTCGTTGACCCGATTCGCCTGACGATTGTTGGTGAGTTCGTTGAGCACCAGTACGTCCGGCCGGACCTCCTGGATGACGCGCGCCGCGGCGGCCGCCTGCTCGTCGCCGGGCGACTGTACCTGCTCGGTGCGGAGGTCGACCACGTTGTAGGTGGCGAACGTGACGGTTTCCGTGGGTGTTTCGTTGGCCCCGGCCGTCCCGGTTGCGAGAGCGGCCGTCCCGGCGATCGCGAGGAAATCACGGCGTGTGACAGTTGGTCGCACGAACTGTCGTCCGACCGCTAGAGCAAAAAACTGCCGTTGCCGGAGTCTTCCCGACGATCCAGACGCTCCGAACGGACGGAAGATTCTCCTCCGTCGCCCGCTCCCTCTCGGTGCGGTGAATGTGTCGTTGACACCCGAATCACAGCCACTATCGAATGATTTCGCCCATCTCAGCCTCATCGGGTTCACTTTCACAGTGCTGTTAGCGCCGGCTTATCCCGGTCGGTCACGTCCTTCATCGTATGGTAGCAATCGTAGGGACCGAACGTTCGAAGGGACGAAACGCACCGTCCGACTCGTCGATGCACCGAACACGACGGCGAGGTGCAGAGACGATCGAAAGCGAGGGTTCTGTGCCCGAATAACCGAACCATGAGTACGTCATCCACATACGACGAAGCGCTCGCGACGCGACCGTTCAAACACGAGATCGACAAGCGGGACCGACGGGCTCTCTCCGAACAGTTGACTGTCATCGAGTACGGTCCCGACATCTACCGAGTCTACAGCGAGGCAGGACGGGAGTATCTCGTCGACGTCCGAACACCCTCCTGTACCTGCCCGGACTTCATGTATCGGGAGGCCGACTGCAAACACATCCGGCGTGCGCGCATCGAAGCCGGACAGCGTGACCTCGACTCGCTCGACGGGGAGATTCGGGAGGCGATCGCCAAACTCGACGAGCACATCGCCAACCTCGCGGCCCAGCGTGCCGAACTCGTGAGCCTCCAGCGCGATCTCGACCGGCTCAAGAACGGCGCATCCACCTCGCCGAACGCCCGGCAGTGAGTCTATCGTCGGCCAAGATCGGCCAAATCTCCATTGGAGCGACCGTGCACTCGAACGAACTGCCACCCGTTCGTGGCGAAGCAGCAACGAATCGGCCCTCATCCCTTCGATTCCCGATGCTACTGCGATCTCGGTAGGCCGTTCCGTTGCTCCCGACACGAACTGCTTCGTTCATCTCGGCAAGCTTGCCGCCCAAGAGCTCGAAACTGTCGTTCAAACGCTCTCCGACGGTACTGGTCGTGCTATCGGCGAGCGAAAACAACTATACCCGTCCGATTCCTCCCCGACAGCAGAACCGAGCTATGACACGTGTTGACTCGAACTTCGACGACCGGCATCCGGTGGGAGTAGTGGCATAAAGCATGGCCGAGTCACGTGACAGCGGTCTGGCGAAGGTGCTCTCGAAGCGCGAGACGCTGGTACTGGCGTTCGGCGCGATGATCGGCTGGGGATGGATCATCCTCTCGGGAACGTGGATCAACGAGGCCGGGCCGACGGGCGCAATCATCGCGTTCCTGCTCGGTGGTCTGCTGGTCGGGGTCGTCGCGATCATCTACGGCGAACTCGCGTCGGCGATGCCGTTCGTCGGGGGCGAACACGTCTACAGCCACCGTGCGCTCGGGTCGACTGGTTCGTTCATCTGCACGTGGGCGATCATCTTCGGCTACGTGACCGTGGCGGCGTTCGAGGCGGTCGCGTTCCCGTCGGCGCTGGCGTACGTCGTTCCCGGTTTCAACACGCTCGAACTGTGGAGCATCGCCGGCGAACCCGTCTACGGGACGTGGATCCTCGCCGGGCTACTGGCAACGGTCGGGATCACCTATCTCAACTACCGCGGGATCCGGGTCGCAGCACAGTTCCAGATCATCATGACGATCGTCATCGGCGCCGCTGGCTTGCTGCTCATCTTCGGGGCCGTTCCTTTCGGACAGCCCTCATCCGATCCGGCCTTCACGTCCGGTACGGCGGGGATCTTCGCGGTCGTTCTCATGACGCCGTTCATGTTCGTCGGCTTCGACGTCATCCCGCAGTCGGCCGAAGAGGCCGATATCGCGCCGGACTCGCTCGGCAAGCTCATCTTCACGTCCGTGTTTCTCGCCGCCCTGTTCTACATCGCCGTCATCTGGGGCACGAGCAGAGCGCTTCCGGGCGCGGAACTCGCCGAGAGCACGCTCCCCGCTGCGGCGGCCATGGCGACCCTGTTCGATAGTCCGCTGGTGGGACAGCTGATGGCGCTCGCGGGTATCGCCGGCATCCTCACCAGCTGGAACGCCTTCATCATCGGCGGGAGCCGCGCGATATTCGCCCTCGCGGAGGCGGGCATGCTCCCCCGATCGTTGGCGAACGTCCACTCGGAGTACGACACGCCCGGGAGGGCGGTCGTGCTCGTAGGTTCGATCGCCGGCCTGGCGACGCTGTTCGGCGAGCAGATGCTCACGTGGGTCGTCAACGCCGGTGGGCTGGGCATCGTTACGGCGTGGTTTTTCGTGACGGTGTCGTTCCTCGTTCTCAGGTATCGAGAGCCGGGAATGGAACGCCCGTACTCGGTCCCGGCGGGCTACGCCGTCGGGGTCTTCGGGGTGATTCTGACGGCGTTTTTCGTCACGCTCTATCTCCCCGGTGGTCCGTCAGCACTGGTGTGGCCGTACGAGTGGCTGATCGTCCTCACGTGGGCGCTGCTCGGGGTCGTCTTCTATCTGTATTCGGTCAAGGCGTCGAGCGGCACGGTCGACGACCCGACCGGTTCGCTCGACTCGCTCGAAGACTGAGGATCGAATCGGACCTCGATATCCGTCCCCGTCGAAGGACGATGTATCATCGCCCGAAAAGCACCTGAAAAGATTTACTACTGTTTGCAACCGTGTTCCGCTATGGTCGCCAGTCAGCCGATAGAGACGCTTCATCTCGCCGAAGAGCCGGAGATCACTACCGAAATCCCCGGGCCGAACTCGAAGGAGCTCCTCGACCGCCAACGGGAGATCGACAGCAGCGCCGTCGCCTACCCGAAGGCCATCCCCATCGCCATCAACGAGGCGAAGGGTGCGACGATACGCGACGCCGACGGGAACGTCTTCCTCGATTTCTTCGCGGGCATCGGCGTGCTGAACGTCGGCCACTCGAACCCCTACGTCCTTGAGGCCGTCCACGACCAGCTGGACGACGTGACACACACCATCGACTTCCCGACCGAGGCGCGCCTCGAACTCATCGAGAAACTCGACTCGATCGCTCCCGGCAATCTCAAGGGCAACAACCGCGTCATCTTCGGCGGTCCCACCGGCAGCGACGCGATCGAAGGCTCGATCAAACTGGCGAAGTACAACACCGGCGGCACGGGAATGATCAGTTTCCGAGGAGCGTATCACGGCACGACCGCCGGTGCCGGCAGTCTGACCGCCGGCAAGAAATACAAAGACGACTACGCGCCGCTCCTTCCCGACGTCGCCTACGCCCCCTACCCTCGCAATGAAAACGAGGTCGAACACGCCCTCCGGGAGGTACGGGAACTGGTCGAGGACCCCTACGGCGGGCTATCTAACCCGGCCGGCATCTGGGTTGAGCCGATTCAGGGCGAGGGCGGCGTCATCGTCCCGCCCGAGGAGTTCCTGCCCGGTCTCAAGGAGATCACCGAGGCGAACGATCTCCTGCTTGTCGTCGACGAGATTCAGGCCGGCATGGGTCGAACCGGCGAGTGGTTCGCCGCCGACCACTACGGCGTCACCCCCGACGCCATCACGATGGCGAAGGGAATCGGCGGCATGGGATTGCCCCTGAGCGCGATGCTCTATCACGAGAAGTACGATACCTGGGAAGCGGGCGGCCACGTCGGCACGTTCCGCGGCAACGCCCCCGCGATGGTCGGCGGCATGAAGGCCATCGAGTACATCCAACAGCACGATTTACTCACTCACGCCACCGAGGTCGGCGACTACATGCGCTCGCGCCTCCGAGAGGCGGCGACCGAGACACCGTCTCTGGCGGACGTCCGCGGAAAGGGGCTGTTCATCGGGGCCGAGTTCCGCGATTCGAACGGCGAACCGATGCAGGAGACCGTGAACGACATTCAGGAGTACTGCTATCAACACGGCGTGCTCGTCTGGACTGCGGGTCGCCACGGAACCGTGCTTCGACTGCTTCCACCGCTCGTGGTCACCGAGAGACAGGCCGAGGTGGGACTCGACATCGTTATCGAGGCGATCAGCCGGATGGGTTGAGCGGCCGCCACTGACCGTTCGACGTCCTCGGAATCGACAGCGGAATTTTCACTCCATCGTTCTCGAACGAACGAGCGAAATCTACGGGTTTTCGTTCGTGGCCCGCCAGAGCTTCTCCGGGGTGAGCGGCATGTCGAGGTGGTCGATACCGAACGGTTCGAGCGCATCGACCACGGCGTTGACCATCGCCGGTTCGGCGGCGATGGTCGCCGATTCGCCGACACCCTTCACCCCGAGGGGATTGTGTGGGCTCGGCGTCTCCGTCGTCCCCGTCTCGAAATTCGGGAGCTGGCCCGCCTTGGGAACGGTGTAATCCTGCATCGAGCCGGTCACCAGCGTGCCGTTGTCGTCGTAGACCGCCCCCTCGAACAGGGCGGCACCGATGCCCTGTGCGATGCCGCCGTGGATCTGTCCCTCGACGATCATCGGGTTGATCTGCTTGCCACAGTCGTCGACGGCGACGTACCGCTCGATGTCTATCTCGCCGCTCTCCGGGTCGACCTCCACGACGGCGACGTGCGTCCCGAAGGGGAACGTGAAGTTCTCCGGGTCGTAGAACGACGTCGCTTCGAGGCCGGGTTCGACGTCGTCCGGCATGTCGTGGGCGAGGTACGCCTGTTGGGCGACTTCCTGTATCGTCAGCGAGCGCTCCGGAGCGCCCGCTACCTCGAACGCCCCCTCCTCGAACGTGATGTCTCCCACATCGGCCTCCAGTTGGTGGGCAGCAATCGTCCGCGCTTTCTCGACCACCTTTCCGGCGCTCTGGGCGATTGCCCCGCCGCCGACCGGGGCGCTTCGGCTTCCGTACGTCCCTCTGCCCTCCGGGATCTGGTCCGTGTCCCCCTCGACGATCTCGATGTCCTCGTAGGGGATGCCGAGTTCGGTCGCCGCGATCTGGGCGTACGTCGTCCGGTGGCCCTGTCCCTGGTCGGCCGTCCCGCAGAACACTGTCGCCGTCCCGGTGGGGTGGACGCGGACGAGACCGCTCTCCCAGAGACCGGCCTGCGACCCGAGTTCGCCGGCCGTCTGCGAGGGCGCGAGACCGGCCGATTCGACGAAGCACGCGACCCCGATGCCGAGATACCGACCTTCCGAACGAAGTTCTTCCTGACGCTCCCGGAGGTCGTCGTACCCTACGATATCGAGCGCCTCGTCCATCGCTTTCTCGTAGTCGCCGCTGTCGTAGACCACCGCGACGCTGGTCTCGAACGGGAAATCATCGGCGTCAATGAGGTTTCGCCGACGCAACTCCACGGGGTCGAAATCGGCCTCCCGAGCGGCGACGTCAACCAGCCGTTCGGTCACGTAGATGCCCTCCGCGCGTCCCGCTCCACGATAGGCATCCACCGGCGTCGTGGTGGTGAACGCCCCGACGACCCGGCAGTGTATCGCGGGGATGTCGTACTCGCTCGAAAGGATGGTCCCGTACAGATACGAGGGCGTGGCCGTGGCGAACTGCGACAGGAACGCCCCGAGACCGGCGTGGGTCTCGACGCGCAGGGCCGTAATGTTCCCGTCCTCGTCGAGCGCGATCGCCCCCTCGGTCACGTGGTCGCGGCCGTGGCAGTCCGTGACGTATCCCTCCGAGCGCGTCGCCTGCCACTTCACCGGCCGTCCGAGCTGCATCGAACACCACGCCACGACCGCCTCGTCGGGATAGTGGTAGATCTTGCTGCCGAACCCGCCGCCGACTTCGGGGGCGATGACGTCGATTTTCTGCTCGGGGAGGCCGAGCGTGCCCGTCGAGAGCAGCAGTCGGTGGAGATGAGGGTTCTGACTCGTCATCCACAGCGTCAGCTTCTCGGTAGCGGTGTCGAAGTCGGCCAGTGCGGCCCGCGGCTCCATCGCGTTCGGGATGATCCGTTGTTGAACGAGGTCCACCTCGGCCGTGTGTGCGGCGGTCTCGAACGCCTCGTCGACGGCGTCTCCGTCGCCGAGTTCCCAGTCGAAGGCGACGTTGTCGGGCGCTTCCTCGTGAACCGTCGGTGCGCTTTCCTCGACTGCGGCGGCCGGGTCGGTGACGGCGTCCAGCCGCTCGTACGTGACGTCGATGAGACCGAGCGCGTCCTGTGCGATATATCGGTCCTCGGCCACCACGACGGCGATTCCGTCGCCGGTGTGGCGAGTCTTGTCGGTGGCAAGAATCTTGTACTGGGGCGTCACGAGTCCCGGCAGCAGCCACGCCGTCGGGATGTCATTCGGAACCCCGCTCTCATCGATGTCCGCACCGGTATAGACGGCGATCACACCGTCGTGAGCCTCGGCGTCGCTCGTGTCGATGTTCTCGATTCGGGCGTGGGCGTACCGACTGCGAAGGATGGCGGCGTGGGCCGTCCCCGGCAGTGAGATGTCAGCCGTGTACTCGGCCTCGCCGGTGACGAGTGCGGCGTCCTCGCGGCGCTCGACCGCCGAGCCAAACGCCTCTTTGGGGTGGTCTGTGGGCATGATTCATACACCAATCATTCCGGCGCGATCTCGACGAGTTCTTGACCGGCTTCGATCTCGACTTCGTTCTCGACGAACACCCGCTCGACGACGCCGTCGGCGTCGGACGTGATCTCGTTGAAGTTCTTCATGACGCCGATCATCCCTACGACGTCCCCCTCTTCGATTCGGTCGCCCTCCTCGACGTAGAACTCCTCGTCCGGGTCCGGCCGCCGGTAGAAGACGCCCGGCATCGGTGCCTCGATGGTGGTATTCTCGCTCATTTGCGGTTATCTGGTCGTTCCGGTGTACGCATTACCTTATTGGTATTTTTCTTTCATATTTCCCGTGGCTATTTATCCCGTAACGCCATCGGGCGACGTCGTTCTCCGCTGCTCCCGATTCGCCTTCCAAACCGCCGCGCGACGATGACTGCTCACGGCGCGCTCGATAGCACGCCCACGAGTCGCAAATCGGTGTACCGCTCTCCGTGATGGCGGCCAAGGTTGATTATCGCCCGCCGCCATGCTCGCTCATGGTGACGATCGACATCAACTGCGACATGGGCGAGAGCTTCGGCAACTGGTCGATGGGCCGCGACGAGGAAGTGATGCCCTACATCACCTCCGCCAACATCGCCGGCGGCTACCACGCCGGCGATCCACACGTTATGCGCGAAACCGTCGACCGTGCCGTCGGTCACGATGTCGGTATCGGCGTTCATCCCGGCCTGCCGGACAAGATGGGGTTCGGTCGTCGGCAGATGGACGCGACCCCGGAGGAGTTGCGCGAGTACGTGCTCTACCAACTCGGTGCGCTCTCGTCGTTCGCCGACGCCAACGGAGCCTCGGTACAGCACGTGAAACCCCACGGCGCGATGTACTCGATGCTCTCGGAGAGTCCCGACCACGCGCGGGCCGTCATGGAGGGGATCACCGAACTGGATGCGGACCTCATCTATCTGGCGACCGATATGAACATCTACGAAGTCGCACAGGAATTCGACGATCTCAAGAGTGTGTTCGAGGGCTACGTCGACCTCACCTACCGGCCGGACCGAAGCGTCATCGTCGAACAGGAGAAGGAACGGCCGGACACGGAGCTGGTCGCCGAGCGGTTCGTCAGTATCGCGCTGGACGGCGAGGTCGAGGCCGAAAACGGCGAGACGATCGACATTCCGGCCGACAGCATCTGTATCCACGGCGACACGCCGAACGCCGTGGAGATTCTGGAAGCGATCCACGACCGGGTCGACGAGCACGACATCGAACTCGCCCCGCTTGCCGAGATCGTCTGATCAATCGGTTATCCGCTCAGCCGAGAGAATCTCGAATCGCATCGAGAGTCCGCGACTGTGCCTTTCTCGCGTCGAGCGCCTCGTCGATCGATATCGACTCGAAATCGACCGTCCCGTGCGTCGGCCGCTGGGCGAGCCGGTCACGGTCGGGGCTGATGACGGTCCCGACCGTCGCGTAGCCGCCGCCGGTGACGGCATCGCGCATCAGGATGATCGGCTGTTCGGGCACCTGAATCGAGCCGATGGGATAGCCGAGATCCACGACGTTCGAGGGATCCGCCCCGGCACCGAACGGCTGTTCGCGCTCGACGAACTCGATGTCGGGTCCCGTGAGCCGATAGCCCACCCGGTCGGCCTCGGGTGTCACCGACCAGTCGGCGTCGAGAAATGCTTCCTTACTCTCGTCGGTCAGGCGGTAGTCGCAGAGACCCATCACGACCCGGATCGAGGCGTCGTCGGCGTAGTCCGGGCGATGGTCGGATTCGACGCTGTTTCCGACAAAGTTGGATCCATCGGAGGCGTCACCCACTGAGAGCACGTCGCCGGCTTCGAGTTCGCGGCCCTCGTAGCCGCCGAGACCGATGAGCGTGTAGGTGGCACGGCTGTCCATGACGGTGGGGACGTCGATGCCGCCGGCGATGGCGAGATACGACCGCGCGCCCGCGGTCGCGTAGTCGACCGAGAGGGTCTGGCCGGCATCGACGGAGACGGCCTCCCAGAGCGGGACGTCCTCGCCGTCGAGTTCGGGCGACATGTCCGCCCCGGTGACGGCGACGACGGCGTCCTCCTCGAATTCGAGGTCGGATCCATAATACGTCATTTCGAGCGTTGCGGCGTCCTCGGAGTTGCCGACGAGCGCGTTCGCCACTCGATGGGCGAACTCGTCCATCGCACCTGCGGGCGGCATCCCGATGTGGTAGTGGCCGTATCGACCGGTATCCTGGACCGTCGTCGACAGTCCCGGCTCTTCGACACGGAGGCTCATGCGACTTCCTCCACGACCCGCTCGTTGTATCCATATGGGTCGGCGAAGAACTCGTCCGGCTCGAAGGCCAGATCACCAGTGGTGTACTCGTAGCTGTCGTTCTCGACCGCGTTCCGGATCCGGTCGTACTCGTCGCGGTCGATCCGCCGGAACGTGACGATGTCGCCGGGATTGAGATAGACCATCGACTCCTCGAACCCGGACAGCGACTGCTCGACGTCGAGCACCTCGACCGGCGTCCGTCCGAACAGCTGGTAGCCGCCCGCGCCCTGGACCGGATAGACCACCGAGAACGCTCCGCCGTACCCGATCGCGCGGCTCGGCGTGTTCGTGCGCGGCTGGACGTACTTCGGGACCTCGATCTGGCGGTCGGCGGGCACCATCTGAAACATCCACGGAAGCCCGGGGACGAAGCCCATCATCGTCACCATCTGTGGCTGGCTCGAGTGGGCCTCGATGAACGCCTCGGCGCTGTCGTAGCCGTTGATCCGAGCCGAGTACTCGAGATCGGTCGATTCCGGGTCCTGATGGTTGTCCCTGAAATCCATCATCACCTCGTGGGTCCACGGGTCATCGTAGAGGACGGGGATCTCGACGACCCGGGCGTCCCACGAGTAGTCCGTGAGGTCGATATCGGCAGCGATCTCCTCCAAGGTCTCGATGAGCGCGTCCGGGTGCAGGCGGTCGGGGTCGAATCGGAGCAGGTAGGATGCGTTCGCCGGGCACACCTCGACGACCCCGTCGATGTCACGCCGTCGGACCTGCTGAGTGATCGCCATCGCCTTGAAATTGGCATCGAAACTCATCGCCTCGTCGAGTTCGACGAACACGTGGTCGTCCCCACCGTACGTATACCGTGGCTCGGGGAGGCTCCGGCGCTCGATGACGTCTTCGCTCATGGTCCGTTGACCTCTCTCGACCGATCCACCTATACTTTCCGCAAAATTGAGTCCGCCGAGCGCCATCACTTTTACGCGTGGTGCGCGAAACCGCGAATGATGTTCGACGAAGTACTCGTCGCGAACCGTGGCGAGATCGCCGTTCGCGTCATTCAGGCGTGTCACGAACTCGGAATCGACGCGGCCGTCGTCTATAGCGACACCGACGAGCACGCAAAGCACGTCCGACAGGCCGACGAGGCGGTCCACGTCGGGTCGTCGGCCGCACGCGAGAGCTATCTCGACCAGGACGCCATCCTGGACGCTGCCCGCCAAGTGGATACTGATGCGATCCATCCGGGTTACGGCTTTCTCGCCGAGAACGCGGACTTCGCGGCCGCCGTCGAGGAGAGCCAGTTCGTCTGGGTCGGGCCGTCGAGCGACAGCATGACCACGTTCGGCGAGAAGATCCGTGCTCGACAGCAGATGGACCGCGCGGGCGTCCCCATCGTTCCCGGCTCGACTGACCCGATCGATTCGGCCGCCGAGGTGGAATCGTTCGCAACCGAACACGGCTATCCCGTTGCGATCAAGGCCACCGGTGGCGGTGGTGGCCGTGGACTCGAAGTCGTCGACGAGGGCGACGACGTCGATTCGAAGCTACAGAAAGCGCGCCAAGAGGGAAAGGAGTATTTCGACAATCCGGCTGTCTACGTCGAGAAGTATCTCGAAAGCCCTCGCCACATCGAGGTGCAGGTCATCGCGGACGAACACGGCAACGTCCGCCATCTCGGCGATCGTGACTGCTCGCTCCAGCGCCGTCAGCAGAAGCTCCTCGAAGAGACCCCGTCGCCGGCGCTCTCGGCCGACGAACGGGAAGCGGTCTGCGAGGCGGCGCGTCGCGGCATCGCCGAATCGGAGTACGTCAACGCCGGCACCGTCGAGTTCCTCTACGAGAACGGCGAGTTCTACTTCCTCGAAGTCAACGCGCGCATCCAGGTCGAACACACGATCTCCGAGGTGGCAACGGGTATCGATCTGGTGGCGTGGCAGCTCCGCGTCGCCGCTGGCGAGGAGTTGGAGTTCGCCCAGTCCGACATCCAGCACCGCGGCGCTGCCATCGAGTTCCGGATCAACGCCGAGAACCCGAGCGAGGACTTCGCCCCGATGCCGGGCGAGTTGACGACCTATCGGCCGCCGCGCGGAATCGGCGTCAGGATCGACGATGGGGTCGACGAAAATGATAGAATAAGCCCGTTCTACGACTCGATGGTCGCGAAGTTCGTCGTGAGCGGAATCGACCGCGACGAGGCGATCCGTCGCGGGAAGCGAGCGCTTCGAGAGGCGGCCATCGAGGGCATTCCGACGACGATTCCGTTCCATCTACAGGCGCTCGACGACGAAGCCTTCCTATCCGGCGACCACACCACCAAGTACGTCGACGAAGGGATGGATATCGACTAGACGGCTTGCGTGACAGACGACTGTAATTATATTTATTACGGTGGTGGGTGAGAGTACATTACGTCAACGGATGGTTGATTGCTGGCCGTCGGCGGCGAACGGATAGTCTCGGACGGACTGCGAACCGGAAACCGGCTCCCGATGAAACGGAAACCACACTCTCGACGCGGATTCGTCGGACACGCGCCCCGAATCGTGCTCACGGATCCGTACTATACGGTCGCGGAACTCACCCAGATCGTCGTCGGAGTGGTGGGTGTATTCGCGCTCGTCGTCGCCATCGTCGATGGGGCCGAATTTACCGTTCCGTCACTAACCGTGGGCGTCGTCTTCCTCGCGGTCTATTCGGTCGCCGAACTGACGCTATCCCGCGCGGAACCGCTCCGCGGACGGCTCGCCACGTCCGGGGGGAGCGTCCCCGACGCGGTCTGTCGGCTCCATCATCATTCCTTCCGTCCCGACGGAACGACGACCGCGGACGGAGCGGGACTCTCGCACCGAGAACAACCCCCGCAGATGACCTGGACGTGCGCTCGCTGTGGCGAACAACGCCGGCTCGAACCGGGTGTCTCACCCGACTGAGTGACCGAGACGTGTCTTCTCGTGGAATCTTCGAGAATCTCATCGAACCCTATCGAGGCGTTTCCCACGGTGTGCGAACGGCGTTTTCCAGTTCCTCACCCGAATCGAGGCGTTCGACGTTGCGCGCGACGATGTCGGCGAGGCGCTCCCAGTGGTGGGGTGTGTGCCCGCCCGTGTGGGGCGTGATGAGGCAGTTTTCGAGCGTCCAGAGCGGGTGTTTTTGGGGTAGGGGTTCGGGGTCGGTTACGTCGAGCGCCGCGCCACGGATGGTTTCGGACTGGAGCGCCGCCACGAGCGCGTCGGTGTCGACGATACCACCACGAGCGGCGTTGACGACAACTGCCGATGGAGGTAGGGTGGCGAGCGCCTCGCCATCGACGAGTCCGCGCGTCGTCTCGGTCAGCGGACAGGCGATGGTGAGGTAGTCGGTCCGTGCGAGCGCGTCGTGGAACTCCTCCTCGCCGAACCCACACACTTCGTCGGTCGGGCCACCCTTTTCGGGTGTGTAGCGAACGCCGATGGTATCCACTTCGAAGCCCTGCAATCGCTTGGCGAGGGCCTGCCCGATGGCACCGAGTCCGACGATAGTCACAGTACTGTCGGTGAATTCGCCCGATTGGAAGTGTCGCCACTCGCGGTTCTGCTTGCGTCGCCAGCCCTCGTGGAGCCGTCGGGCGAACACGAGCATGTTCCCGATGGCCTGCTCGGCGATGCCCGGAGCATGAATGCCGCCGGCGTTCGTGACGGCGACGCCGCGCTCTGTGAGCGCATCGACCGGCACGTGGTCGGTGCCGGCGAACGTGCACGCGAATAGTTCGAGATTTTCCGCTCTATCCAGCAGGCTCTCGTCGAGGTCGATGCCGGTGACGACGCGCGCGCCTTCGACGAGTTCGCGCTCTTCGTGCGGCGTTCGGGCGAGTTGGATCTCCAGTTCAGACAGTCGCTCGCGGAGTCGATCCGCGTACGCTGCCATCGACAGTCCTTCCGTTCCCTCGCGGAGCACGAGAATATCTGTATCGGCGGTCATGGATCCCTCACTCGCGCGGTCGGCCGGTCCCGTCTTATCGCTTTTGCGTGATGGCTTCAACAGTAACCGTACATTATTATGATGGTGGGGCGACATTGGCCGGTATGGCAGTATCAGTAGCCGACCGACTCGTGGACGTCCGCCGCCGACTCCATCGCTTTCCCGAACCGGCGTGGCGCGAGTTCCGCACGACGGCCGCGCTCGTCGAGGAGCTCCGGAGTATCGGCGTCGACGAACTCGCGGTCGGTCCCGACGCCTACGACCCCGACGACCGGATGGCCATTCCCGGCGAATCCGAACTCGCTCCGTGGTACGACCGCGCCCGCGAGGCCGGGGTCGACGAGGACCTACTCGCGCAGATGGAGGGCGGCAACACCGGCGTCGTCGCCGTCCTCGAAAAGGGAGCAGGGCCTTCGGTCGGCCTCCGCGTTGACATCGACGGGCTGTTGATCGAAGAATCCGACGAGAGCGGCCACCACCCACAGGCCGAGGGTTTTCGCTCGGAGACGGGCGAGACGATGCACTCGTGTGGCCACGACGGACACATGACCATCGGTCTCGGCGTGCTCGAAGCCATCGAGGAGAGCGACTTTGCGGGAACCTTCACCGTGTTTTTCCAGCCCGCCGAGGAAGAGTCGGGCGGCGGGAACCCGATGGCCGAGAGTCGCTTCGCCGACGGACTGGACTACCTCTTCGCCGTGCATCTCGGTCTCGACCATCCCTCCGGCGAGGTCGTCGCGGGCATCGAGAAGCCGCTGGCGATGTGTCACCTCACCGCCGAGTTCATCGGCACGTCCGCCCACGCTGGCAAGGCTCCACAGCAGGGCGACAACGCGATACAGGCGATGGCCACGGCCATCCAGAATATCTACGGGACTCCGCGCCACAGCGACGGGATGACACGGGTCAACGTCGGCCGGGCGGACGCCGGCAGCGCGAGCAACGTCATCGCCGAGCGCGCGAAGCTCTGGGGCGAGGTGCGCGGCGAGACGACGCCGCTGCGCGAGTACATGAAAACCGAGTTCGAGCGCACCCTCTACGCGGCGGCCGAAGTCCACGACTGCGACGTGGACTTCAAGATCGTCAGCGAGTCGCCGAGAGCCGACAGCGATCCGGAACTCGCCGAGGTCGTCTACGAGGTCGCCGACGGAATGGAACGCGTCGATTCCACAGTCAAATCGGCCGAATTCGGCGCGAGCGAGGACGCGACCTTCCTGATGGAGCGTGTCCAGGACGAGGGTGGGCTCGCGACCTATCTCATCGTCGGCACCGACCACCCGACGAGCCACCACACGCCGACCTTCGACATCGACGAGGCGAGTCTCGAAACGGGTATCGACGTTCTGACCGACTCGATCCTCGCCGTCGCCGATGGGCGAGTCTGACCTGACTGCGGCGGAGATCGTGAGTCTCGCCGATGTCGAGGCGGCCCGCGAGCGCATCGCCAACGTCGTCCATCGCACGCCGCTCGACACCTCGCGGACGTTTGCCGACATGAGCGGCGCAAGGTCGGTGGGTCTCAAACTGGAGGCGATGCAGCGCACCGGCTCGTTCAAGATACGTGGCGCGTACAACCGGCTGTCGCAACTCTCGGCCGACGAGCGAGCCAACGGCGTCGTCGCGTCGAGCGCGGGCAATCACGCGCAGGGGGTGGCGCTCGCCGGACAGTTGCTCGATATCGACACGACAATCGTCGTCCCGGAGATAACGCCCGCGGCGAAGATCGACGCGACGAGAGGTTACGGAGCCGACGTCATCGTCGAAGGCGAGCAGTACGAGGCGTCCTACGAACGGGCGCTCGACATCGCCGACGAGGAACGTCGAGAATTCGTCCACCCGTTCGACGACGCGGCCATCATCGCTGGACAGGGAACTATCGGATGCGAACTCCTCGAACAACTGCCCGATCTCGACACGGTGATCGTCTCCATCGGCGGCGGTGGCCTGATTTCGGGTATCGCAACCGCGCTCAAAGCCCACGACTCAGATGTTCGCGTCATCGGCGTTCAGCCCGAGGGCGCAGCCCACGCCAAGCCGTCACTCGAAAAAGGAGAGATTCGCCGGCTTTCGACCGTGGACACCGTCGCCGAGGGCATCGCCGACGCACGACTGCTCGAAAAGACGTTCGCCGTCGTCCGCGAGCGCGTCGACGACGTCGTTGCGGTATCGGACGACGAACTGAGCGCCGCGGTGGCGCTGACCGCTGAGCGTGCGAAAGTCGTCGCCGAAGCCGCGGGCGTGGCCCCGGTCGCGGCGCTGCTCTCGGACGGTCTCGATGTCGAGAATGAGACCGTCGCTGCGGTCGTCTCCGGCGGCAACGTGGGTCTGCGCGAACACGCCGAACTCGTGCGTTCGGGATTGCTCAAGCGTGGTCGATACGCAACCGTGCGCCTCGAACTTCGCAACTGGCCGACCGGTGTCGCCGCGGTCGTCGACGCAATCGAGGAGTGCGGGGCCGAACTCGACGAACTGGCGCGCGTTCGCCGCGACCGCGGAGACAGGCCCAATCGCACGCCCATCGAACTCGTCGTCGCGGGCAGCGGTCGAAACCATCTCGAAACGGTCGTCGAATCGCTGGACGATCTGGACGGCATTGGAGTGGCCGAGTGTTCGCCCGATCCACGGTCGACCGGGTAGTCGTATATCGTCCCCTGTGAGCGGAACGACCACGAAACCCTGACTCGCTGCATTCGTTACCTGCTACAACTATCGCCGATCAAGGCGATAGACTTAGTACATGATAGTCCGTACGAAAGAGCGTGCCCGACGAAACCATCGAAATCGAAAACGAACAGACCGCGGCGGATGCCGATTTCATCCGCGGTTCGTCAGGCGTATCGATAGCCTCGGTCGAATCGACAGCACGCTCGCCCCGTGCAGTAGTGCTGTTCGAACTGATCGAGGGTCCGGCGACTTCGCAAGACATCAGCGAGAGCACGGATCTCTCCGCCAAACGGGCCACCCAAGCGTCGAACGAACTTCTCAAGCGTGAGCTCATCGAGGTGCTCGTTCCCGAGAACGACTCCGCGGGGCCGGTTTTCGGCGTGCTGCCACGAGGCGAGAAGGCAGCAGTCCAGATCGAGCAATCGCAGTAGTTGGATCGACGGCCGCGGCCACTGCTTTCTCTTGAGATGACTCCTAAGTACCGAGAACAGAGGCAGCAACGTCTCCCGAGCGATTCGATTGCCGCCGTTCGATAGCGATTCGGAGATGGTGGTCCGAACGATGCAACGTTCGGCTGATTGATAATTTATATTCGAGATATGCGAGGTAAGGATTACTAAAGAATGATTTATATATTGTCGGTCAGTCGCCTTCTATCGAACGATGGGCGAGGAGAGAGGATGTCACACAAACCGGACGGGGGACAGGGTGACAGCGTACCGCGTGAAATCACTTCAACTATCGGTTGAGCGGTCCAGCGGAGGACCTCACGACTACCACACTGTGGAGACGAACGCAAAGAGGGCTCACTCCGAACGGGGGCGAGACGACTACCGTGTTGGGCCACCGCGCCCTCAGGACAGTGGTCCGTTTTCAGAGAACAAAGCGACACACTACCGACAACGTTACACATAGATGCTACGCAACGACAGCGAAAGCGAAACGAAAGATAGTGTATCGATCAACCGGCGGTCGTACCTGCTGACTGCGGGTGCTGCGGTCGGTCTGGGTGGGTTTGCCTCTAGAGAAGCCAGTGCTGCCATAGAGCGACGGGGAATGCAGTTCAATAGCGTCGTCGACATGGTCGAAGACGCCGGCTGTGATCCCTCTGGGAACGAGCCGTGTGACGAAGAGCTACGGGCGGCCGCCGACGACTACACGCTCTTGAAGTTCCCCGCCGGAACCTACAGACTGACCGAGCAAAGCGTCGTGCTAGGGAAAACGAACCTCGGCTTTCTCGGCGAGGGCGACGTTCGATTTGTGGTTCCGGAGGCGTTCAACGAGAAGGTGCTCGTCGTCGACAGCGGAACCGGAGTGCTCTTCGAGAACATCGACATCGACCTGACCGCCGACGGCGCGACGCCCGGCTTGCATCTCGGGACCGACGACGACCTCGAAGTCCACGATGTCGAGTTCGTCGGTCGGGGAATACATCCCGACAGCGACCCGCGAGGCGAAGGCAGCGCCAATCCCGCGGTCACCAACGCGTTCACCCCGATCGTGAGAGCACCCGACGGAACGGGTCGCGTCACCAACGTCGTTGCGAGAAATGCCGGATTGATGGGTGCGTACAACGGTGGCGACGGTCGCGTCGGCGTCTGGATCGGTCTCACCACACAGGGAACGATCACGCTCGAAGACTGTCGGTTCGAGGGCTTTCCCAACAACGGACTCTACTGTAGTCGGACGAACGGTGTCGTCCGAATCGAGGGTGGTGCATTCAGAAACAACGACATCTCGCAGGTTCGCATCGGCAGCGAGGGAAGCTACGTCGACGGCGGAACGCTCTCGGTCGATGTCGGCGCGAGTGACAGCCCCAACCCGGGCGATATGCTCAACGGGCGCGGCGTGCGCCTCGAAGTCGGTTCGCTCGACACGGCCGGGCCGGAAGTACGGAACTGTGATGTCGTCATCGCCAACGCACCGCATTCCGGCGGTGGAGTGGTGGCGTCGGGCGACATCGGCTCCTTTGCCGCACGCGACACCCGCATCCGCGTCGACCCCGACGGCGTTCGGGGCGTGTTGGCGAAGGACCCGACCGGTGGGAGCTACGCGACCGACCCGCCGTACGACGGCACGCTGCGAAGCGTCAGCGTCACCGGCACCGCACGCGACGCCGCGGCCATCGAACTCCGCCAGCGCTCCGGGTCGGTCGTCGAGAACTGTTGTGTCCAGACCAGCGGTGACGGCGTGAAACTCGTCGACTCCGACGACGCCGTCGTTCGGAACACGACGGTCGATGTGGCCGGCGAGGCAGTCGTGAGCGAGAACTCCTCGGTCGAGACCACCGCTATCGGTGACAGCGGACGGTGTCCCGTGCCGAACGGAGCCACAGACTCGGAGGGATCGTTCGAGAGCACGCTCACCATCGAGGCGGCCCCGGAGACCGACTACGAGTTCGCGGTGAGCGGGAAACTGGAGTCGAGCGCGGCGTTCGGGGCGACCGACGACCCGAACGACGAGGTCGCCGGTTCGACGGCGACCGGGCAGGTGGGTGAGGGCGGCCGCGACAGCTACACGTACTCGGGGAAAGTGACGAAACTGCTGTTGCGCGGCGGTGCGAACCTCTACTTCGACGGCGACTCGGTCGATCCAGCGGGGCATCTGCCGAACACGGTGACGGTCGAAAGCGAGTCGCACGCCGAGTACGAGATCACCACCAGCGACGGCATCGTCAAGAGCGAAGCGATGGGTGCGGCCGACCCGAACGACGATATCGGGGGACGAACCGTCGTCGGACAAGTCGGTGAGGGTGGACGCGACAGCTACGCCTACCCCGGCGAACTCACTGGTCTAGAAATCGACGGCAACGCCACCGTCTATCGCAATGGTGAGGAGATCGACCCCGATGAGTTCGGCGTCGGGGATACACTTACCATCGAGGGAGCGCCCGAGGCAGATTACGAACTCGTGGCGAACGAATCGCTCGAGAAGACCACCGCACACGATGCAACGGTCGACCCCAACGATGCGGTATCGGGGCGGCGTGCGACGGGACAGGTCGGCGGTGGGGGGCGTGACAGCTACGGGTTCGCGAGCGAGATCACCCGCCTCGTTCTCGACGGCGGCGCGAATCTCTACTATGGTGGTGACTCGGTCGATCCAGCGGGGTATCTGCCGAACACGGTGACGGTCGAAAGCGAATCGCGCGCCGAGTACGAGATCACCACCAGCGACGGCATCGTCAAGAGCGAAGCGATAGGTGCAGCCGACCCGAACGACAGTATTTCGGGACTGACGGCGACCGGACAGGTAGGCGAGGGTGGCCGCGACAGCTACGCCTATCCGGGGGAAATCGTGAGTCTCGGCACCGACGGCGACGCCACCGTCTACCGTAACGGGACGGAGATCGACCCGGACGAGTTCGGATCTGCCGACGTACTCACCATCGAGGGAGCACCCGAGGCCGACTACGAACTCGCGGTGACCGACACGCTCGAACAGAGCACGATGTACGATGCGACGGCCGACCCGAACGACGCCGTCGAGGGGGCGAGTGTAACCGGTCAGGTCGGCGGTGGTGGACGCGACAGCTACGCCGTTTCCGGGGGCGTCAGTCGGCTACTGCTGGAGGGAGGAGCGACCTTGTACTACAACGGCGAACCGGTCGACCCTGCCGAGTACCTGCCGAACACGGTGACGGTCGAAAGCGAGTCGCACGCCGAGTACGAGATCACCACCAGCGACGGCATCGTCAAGAGCGCGGCGATGGGTGCAGCGGACCCGACGGATACCATCGATGGAGCGACCACCACCGGACAGGTGGGCGCGGGCGGACGCGACAGCTACGCCTACCCCGGCGAACTCACGAATCTCGAACTCGACGGCGACGCCACCGTCTATCGCAACGGAACGGTTCTGGAAAACCCCGAGGAGCTGTGATATCCCTCACCAGTCGATACTGTCGGTCGGAAGTCGTTGCGTGATGGTTCACGGAAAGCCACGAGACAGCGAGATCGTCTCTCGAAGGTATCGTCGGTAGCGCCGACCGACAGTACGAGACGACGGGTCGACCCTGTGGTTCGGTCGCCATCGCGGCTCTGCTCATCACACCGGTGTGGAGACGTACCGATAGCGGTTGTCCCAGGGGACCGTTCGGGTCACGCTCGGGCGGCGTCGATTGCGTCGCCGAGAATCGAGGTTCCGAGATCGATTTCGCGCTCGGTGACGTCGAGCGGCGGCAACAGTCGAAGCGTCTTCTCGCCACAGCCGAGCGTCAACATCCCCCGTTCCAACGCTTCCGCCACGACCGCATCCCGGCGCGCGCCGGTGTCGAACTCGACGGCGAGCATCAGGCCTTTGCCGCGCACGTCGACGATTTTCTCCGAGTTCGTTTCGCGCAGCGTCGCCTTGGCCTGCCGGCCGCGCGCGACGGCGTTATCCATCAGATCGTGCTCGTCGATGGCTTCGAGCGTGAACAGCCCCTGCATCGAGGCGATGATATCGCCGCCGCCGAACGTCGAGCCGAGGCGGTTCTTCTCGTCGGGGAACATCTCGCGGCGCGCGACCGTTGCGCCAACCCTGAGCGCTTTCGCCGCCGCGATGATGTTCGGCTCGATTGGGTAGTGGTCGGATGCCCACATTTCGCCCGTGCGCCCGACGCCCGACTGGATTTCGTCGACGATGAGCGGAATCTCGTATTCTCGGCAGACGTCCCCGATCTCCGCCATGAAGGCGTCGCTCGGGAAGCGATAGCCGCCGACGCCCTGAATCGGTTCGAGGATCACGAACGCGACCTCTTCCGGGTCGACGTGGCCACCTTCGGGTGCGAGCGCGTTTCGGAACACGGAGCCGGAACCCGTGAAGAAACCACAGTCGCAGGTCTCGGCCGTGCAGTCGCGACGCTCGCAGAACGGAATCGTCTCGACGCCGGCTATCTCGGGATAGTGGCGCGTGTAGACGGGGTTCGCGTTGGTCGCAGACAGCGTGCCGAGCGTTCGCCCGTGGAAACTGCCGGCGAAGGAAAAGCCGTATTTCGCCGCGGGGCGGTGATCGTGGGCGATCTTCATCGCGTTCTCGACGGCCTCGGCCCCCGAATTCGAGAGGAAGACGGTGTCCATGCCATAGTGTGCCGAGCGCTCGGCGAGCGCTTCCATCAGGTGACTCGACGAGGGGAAGCGGGCGTCCTCGGGGTCCGTGCCCGCGCCGAAGTACATGTCCTGGCCGGCGATCTTCAGCGGGTCGACGAGGTCGAACTCCTCCAGTTTGCCGAGGATCTTCTCGTTGTTGTAGCCGAGCGGTGCGGCACCGATGTGACAGGTGAAATCCAGCAAGACGTTGCTATCGACGTCCGTGACGAACGGGCCGTCGGCCTCGCGGGTGATGTCCCAGACGAAATCGTGGGAGTGCTCGCTGGGTGCGGCGTGTGCGTGGCTGTGTTCGACCCAGCGGCGCGCCGCCGCGCCCGGAATCGCCGTCGCGTCCGGTTCCGCGCTGTCCCGATTCATATACAAAATACGTGTACGTCATCCCCCAAAATCGTTGCGGTCGTTTCGGTAATCGATATGAGTAGCCGAATCGTCGGCATTCGCCCCGTGCGGAACGCTTAATGGGCCGAATACACACTATCTGTGTATGGACGGCGACGAGACCGACGCGCCCGAGGGCCGTGCCTACTCGGCCGACCGGGGGCGCGGCATCCTCACGCCGAGCGACCGGGAATTTCTCCTCGGACGGAAGACCGACTACACCGAGCACTCGAAAAAGCAGAAGCGAAACCGCATTCGCCGCCGGCTGCGCAACGCGCTGCTCGATTTCACCATCCTGTTCGAGCACCTCGAAGAGCGCGACCGCGAGACGGTCTTCGACCCCGACGACGAGGCGCGCGCGGCCTACACGCAGGGCATCACGGATCTGCTGGGCTTCCTCCATCTCGGGACGATGGGCTATCACGTCCCGTTCAAGAACATGCTCAGTCAGGGCGTCAGCCGTGCCGAACAGGAGCTGTCGGGGTCGGACTACCGGATGGTCAACGTCGAGTTCAACGTCGAACCGGTCGGCCAGATCGACGTCGACGCGGTCATCGACAAACTCGACGCGGGCGCGTTCGACGACATCACCGACGAGGAACTGCGGGCGTTCATGCGCCTGCTCGCCGATTCCGAGGAGTTCTCCGCGACCGCGCTACGAACGGGTATGAAAGAGCAGATGCTGGAGTTCATCGAGGAGGTCAACGAGGCGTCCGAGGAGCACGACCGGCGCGTCGAGGAACTCGGCGACTGACGATCGGCCGGGGTCGCACTCCGTTCGACTCGTCGACTCGTGTCTCCCTTCCCGCGTCGAGCCGACGAAAACGACCAAAACGTTAATGACGTACACGATTAGTGGTTACGTCATGGAGACGGTCAACCCGGCGACCGGCGAAGTCGTCGATTCCTACGAGGAGGACAGCGCGAGCGACGTCGATAGCGCGCTCGCGCGTGCCGAGGACACCTTCGCGGAGTGGCGCGAGGTGCCCATCCGCGAGCGCGAACAGCTCATCGCAGCCGCCGGCGACGTGCTCCGCGAGAACGAGCGCGAGTACGCCGAACTCATGACCGAGGAGATGGGCAAACCCATCTCACAGGCGCTCGGCGAGGTCCAGAAGTGTCAGTGGCTCTGTGACCACTACGCCCAACACACGAGCGAGTACCTCGAAGCCGAGACCCATCCGAGTCCACCGGGTACAACTGTGAAAACTGTGTACGACCCGATGGGACCCGTGCTCGCGGTGATGCCGTGGAACTTCCCGTTCTGGCAGGCGATGCGCTTTGCCGTGCCCTACCTCGCGGCGGGTAATGTGGGGTTGCTCAAACACGCCTCGAACGTTCCGGGCTGTGCGCTCGCCATCGAGGAGATCTTCGAAGAGGCTGGCTTCCCCGAGGGCGCGTTCCAGACCCTGCTCGTCGGGTCGGAGAAGGTCGACGACGTGCTCGCCGACGACCGCGTGCGCGCGGCGACGCTGACGGGTAGCGGTCCGGCCGGGCGGGCGGTCGCCTCCTCGGCGGGCGAGAATTTGAAGAAGACAGTCCTCGAACTCGGCGGGAGCGACCCGTTCGTGGTGCTCGACGACGCCGACGTCGACGCGGCGGCCGAGACGGGCGCGTGGGCGCGCAACCAGAACGGCGGCCAATCCTGCATCGCCGCCAAACGCTTCATCGTTCACGAAGACATCTACGACGAGTTTCTCGACCGATTCGTCGAGGAGTGCGAGGCGCTCACCGTCGGCGACCCCACGGACGAAGAGACCGACGTCGGCCCGCAGGCCCAGTCTCACCTGATGGAGGAACTCCATGAACAGGTCGAAGAAAGTGTCGATGCCGGCGCGAACGTCGTCATCGGCGGCGAGCCGCTCGACAGGGAGGGACCGTTCTACCCGCCGACCGTCCTCACCGACGTGCCCGAGGGCTCGCCGGCGGACAGTCAAGAGCTGTTCGGGCCGGTCGCGTCGGTCTATTCGGTCGAAGACGAAGCGGCAGCCATCGAGAAAGCGAACGACACGGAGTTCGGCCTCGGCGCGAGCATCTGGACCGAGGACCGCGAGCGCGGCCAGCGCGTCGCCCGCCGCATCGACGCCGGCTGCACCTACATCAACCAGCTCACGAAATCCGACCCGAGGGTTCCCTTCGGCGGCGTCAAGAACTCGGGCTACGGTCGTGAACTCTCCGAAGCGGGCATCAAGGAGTTCGTCAACCGCAAGACCGTTTGGATCGAATAGTTCGACGAGCAGCCCGTTCGATCTCGTACCGTTCTCTCGACCGTCGTCTCTCGTGTGAAGATGGCCATTCACATGTACGTGCGGGGGTTCCCCTCCGCATGAGCGAGGACAGACAGGTGACCCTCGGCGGCGGTGAGGTCGAAGAGGGCGAACCGATGACCGACGATTTCGGCGAGGAACTCGACGAGAACGCGACCAAGGGTGGCTACAGCCGATACGACGTGTCGAGCCTGCTCCAGAAGGCGGTGCGGCGCTCGGACGAGGAGTGTGCCGCGTGGGCGGCGTGGGAACTCACGCGTTCGGGCTACGCGTGGAACCTCTGGGACCGCCTCGCGCTCTACGTTGTCGAGGACCTGCGCGCGGGCGAGGAGATCGTCCTCCTCATCGAGCGCTACGAGCGGTTGGCGACCGAACGCTGGGACGACGACGGCTGGGAGGGCCGCCTCTGCGGGATTCACGCCGCGCTCGCGGCCGCACGGGCAACCTCGACCCGGGAGGCCACCTACGCCGACGAGTATTTCGGGCGCGTCGCCGCCGAGCGCGCCGCCGCCCGCGAGGCGGGCCGCGACCCCTCGTACGATTTCCCGGTCGGCGACCTCGAACCCGGCGGACAGTACGACGTGATTTTCGACCAGCACACCTACGAGGGCAAGAAGATGGACCGTGGCGGGCGCTACTTTACGGTTCACGGCGCGCGCGTCGGGCCGACCGGCGAATCGGAACTGGGTGAGCGGTGGCGACGCCGGAGCCTCGACCTCGCCGAACGATCGTACAGCGACGCGGAACGCGACCACGCGCTCGCACCCGTCGATTCCGACGACCGGTGGAGCGAACCCCCCATCGACGAACCGGATTCGGACGACGCCTGACGATTGGAACTACGCCGATTCCGGCCCGAACGGCTGGATTTCGATACCTTCCTCCGCCTCGTGGAGGAACAGTGCGCTGTTGACGAAGCCGATGTGGCTGAACGCCTGCGGATAGTTCCCCAACAGTTCGCCCGTCTCGGCGTCGATCTCCTCCGAGACGAGACCGAGCGGGCTGAACTGCTCTTTGAGGTTCTCGAAGATTTCACGGGCGCGCTCGACCCGATCCATGCGCGCGAGACAGTCCACGAGCCAGAACGAGCAGAGGACGAACGTCCCCTCGTCGCCCGGCAGTTCGTCGTGTTCGTAGCGATAGACGAATCCTTCGTCGGTGGCTAGCCGGTCGACGACGCTCTCTATCGTGCCCTCGATGCGCGGGTCGTCGAACGGCAGCAGGCCCGTGAGCGGGAGCAAGAGCAGGCTCGCGTCGAGTTGGTCGTCGTCGAACGCCTGCGTGAAACTGTTTTGCTCCTCGTCGAAACCGCGCTCGAGGACCGTCTCCTTGATCGCTTCGCGCTCGTCGCGCCACTCGTCGAGCGGGGCGTCGAAGTCGTTCGCCTCGGCCATCTCGATGCCGCGGTCGACGGCCACCCAGCACATCGCCTTCGAGTGGACGAACTGTTTGGGACCGCTGCGCATCTCCCAGATGCCCGAATCGGGGCGCTCCCAGATCTCACAGACGTACTCGACGATCTCACGGACGGCCGCCCAGTCCTCGCCGGCGATCGAGCGGTCGGACCACGAGAGCTGGTGGATGGCGAGTATGAGTTCGCCGTAGATCCCCAGTTGCAGTTGGTCGGCCGCACCGTTGCCGATGCGCACCGGCGAGGAGTTCCGATAGCCGTCGAGGTGGTCGAGTTCCTGTTCCTCGTAGGTCGAGTCGTGCTGGAGTCCGTAGATCGGCTGGAGATCCGATGGATCGACCGCCCGTCCGAGTTCGAGGAAGTCGTCGAGGTAGTTCACCGCCTCCTCGGTGTCGCCGAGGTTGCCGAACGCCCGCACCGTGAAGGCCCCGTCGCGGAGCCAGTTGTAGCGGTAGTCCCAGTTGCGCACGCCGCCGACGACTTCCGGCAGCGAGGTGGTCGGTGCGGCGGTAATTCCTCCTGTGCCCTGATAGGTGAGCAGTTTGAGCACGAGGTCGGAACGCACGACCTCGTCGTGGCCGCGGCCCGCGAACGGACAGTCCTCGTCGTCGGGACAGGTGTGCGCCCAGTCGCGCCAGAACTCGATGGTGTTATCGAGTAGGCGTTCACACGAGTCGGCGTCGGTCGGTGCGCGCGTCCCGTATTCGAGGACGAACCACTCGCTGTCGTACTCGGAAAGCGAGAACGTCGTGCGGGCCGCGCCGTCGCCACAGTCGAGGGAGTGAGGACTCGACAGTGAAATCCGTCTGGCGTCGCCGGTCGCCACGACGCCGTCCTCGATGGGTTCGACGCGCGAATCCGCGCGGGCGTAGTCGAATAGCGGGTCGAACTCGACGGTGAAATCGACGCTGCCCTCGGTGCAGACCACGTTGCGGTAGAGACCGCGCACCTTCGGCTGGTTGCCCTCGTTGTCGGGCGACAGCGGCATGAAATCGGTCACGTGCGCGGTGCCCGACTCGGTGTGGAAGGTCGTCTGGAGGACGTTCGTCCGCTCCATGTACTCCTGTTCGGCCTCGTACTCGCCCGTGGGGTGGATGGCGAAGCGGCCGCCGTCGTCGGCGTCGAGGATGGCCGCGAAGACGCTCGAGGAGTTGAGTCGGGGGAGACAACACCAGTCGATCGCGCCATCCCGTCCGACGAGCGCACAGGTTTCGAGGTTGCCGACGAGACCGTAGTCAGAAAGCGGTTTGTAGTCACTCATCGCTTCGTGTGGGTCGTCTCGGTCGTATTCATTCCGACGGCTGTTGTGCGAGGCGGTATATCGGTCTGTCGCCCGAAATCACCCTCGAACGACAGTCCTAACAGCGCGTGACCCGGATTCGTGGCATGGTCGAGATCAACGAGCGAATCGTCGCCGAGGCCGACGACCGCGGCGAGTCGCTACTCGTCGACGAGTTCCTCACGCTCATCGAACAGTACCATTCCCACGACCGCCCCGGCATCGCGTGGGACACTCTCGAAGCGTACACCGACGCGATGGCGGGCACCGACTACGGCCACGGCCACGACATGGAGGGTGTCCTCGACGCGGTCGACGAGCGCCTCACCGACGGCGAGTACCGCACTGATGCCTTCTACCGCGTCGGCGACGACCGCGTCAGCGTCTATCCGGCCAGCTGGCACGACCAACTCGGCGGCGAGATCGATCTCCGCGAATACGTCCGCTTCCTCACGAACCGCGACATCGACGCCGAGAACGGGGCCGAACTCGGGGCGAACGGCGGCGGCGTTCCCGAACCGCTCCTGATCGAGATCGCCGGCATCGTCGGCCGGACCGACCCCGACACCGTGAAATCCAGGCTCGAAGACCTGCGCGAACAGCACGAACTCGTCGAGGGTGCCGACCAGCATCCGAACGCGCGCGTCCGCCTCCCCGAGAACGCCGACAACCTCCGCGATTCGAGCATCGACTCCTGAGCACCGATCGGCGCGCCCCACACCGTTCGACCGAATTCAGACCGAGCGGTACTCGCGGTGGATATCGAGACCGTCGTCCTCGCGGACGTCGCGGACGACCGTGGCGTCGTGGTCGCAGCGCTCGAAGACCTCGCCGCAGGGGATCATGGCCGCGCCGCCGAACGCCTCGGCGGCGCGGGCGGCGCCGACGCTGTAGACGACCCCGCCGAGACCGGCGATGGCCATGCCGCCGGCACACATCGGGCAGGGTTCGGTGCTCGTGTACATGGTCGTCCGCTCACGTTCTTCCGGGGTGAGTTCGCGTGCCCCGCGCCGGGCGAGGGCGAGTTCCGGGTGGGCGGCGATGTCGTCGTCGGTGTTCTCGTGATTGCTCGCCTCCATGACGATATCGCCGTCGAGGACGAGCAGCGAACCATAGGGTCCGTCGCCGCGCTCGCCGGCCTCGCGCGCGAGTTCGAACGCCCGCTCCATGTACGCCTCGTGGTCGCTCTGGGACGTCATACCCGCTCTTTTCGGGCCAGAGCAATGATTCGTGTGGTTCCGCGCTCAGTCCGTTTTGTAGACGCCGCGCACGTCGGCTATCGGCGTCCCGTCGGCGGTCGCTACGTCGACATCGACGACGCCGATAGCCCCGCCCTCGCGGACGACGTCGGCGGTGGCGTGGAGGTCGCCGGTGCCCGCTTCGAGGTAGTCGATGCGCATGTCGATGGTCGGTACGGGCTGGTCCACGACGGAGACGAGCGCCGCGCCGCCGACCGTATCGGCGAGCGTGAAGGTCACACCGCCGTGAGCCATCAGCCGGTCGGCGTTCCACGACAGTTCCTCGCGCATTGCGAGGTGGCCTTCGGCGTGGCCGTCGCTGGCCTCGGTCACCTCGACGCCGAGCAGATCGGCAAAGGGCATCTCCTCGAAGAAGTTCTCGATGTCCATACGCGACGCACTCCCACCGACCACTAAAGCGCATCGACGGTCGTGCAGGCGGTCGGTGGTTGGCAGTCGGTGGTTAACGGTCAGTCGGGCCGATAGACGCGCCCGCGGAACGTCGCGATCGGCTCGTCGCGCTCGTCGCTGACGCGGACGTCGTACTCGGCGGTGCGCCCCGCAGTGTGAGTCTCCTCGGCGACGGCAGTTATCGTCCCGTCGACGTCGGCCGGCGCGAGGTACGAGATGTTGGTTTCGAGCGCGAGCGCGGCTCTACCGTGTGAATTCGAGGCGGCGGCGAAGGCCGCATCCGCTAGCGAATAGACCGCGCCGCCGTGGGGCGTTCCGTGGAAGTTACACAGCGACTCGTCGAGTTCGAGTTTCGTGACTGCGCGCCCCGCTTCGAGCGTTTCGAGGTCGATGCCGAGGGTGGCGCAGTACGAGTCGTTCGCTATCCGTTCGCGGGCGTCGTCCATGCCCGCGACTCGTTCGCGTCGGACAATATCCCGTCGATGTCGCCAGCCGGTCGTGTGTCCGTCGCGCCAGCACCCGACAGGCATAGCCCCATCGCCGCACAAGGCTCGTCGATGTCGGCTACTGGCAGTTCGGTCGTCAGCGTGTGGAATCGGTATCGGTCCGTCCCGATCGTCTATCGCCTCGCCGCTGCGTTCGTCCTCGGGGTGGTCGTCGCCTTCACGGTCGGTCCGCCCGCGGCGGCGCTCGCGCCGATCGGCGACCTCTTCTTGCGTCTGCTCGGGATGATCGTCGTCCCGATCGTCGCCTTCAGCCTGCTGTCGGGCGTGCGCCGACTCTCGCCGGCCCGGATGGGGCGCGTCGGCGGCATCGTCGTCGGACTCTATGCCATCACGACCACGATAGCGGGCGTCATCGGGCTGGCGGTGGCGAACCTGCTCGACCCCGGCACGGGCACGACGCTCACCGGCGGCGGGAGCGACTCCGCACAGCCGCCCGGACTGCGCGAGGTCGTCCTCGGTATCGTCCCCGAGAACCCGGTGGGCGCGCTGGCTCGCGGCGACTTGCTCGCCATCATCTTCTTCGTCATCGTCTTCGCCATCGCGCTCGCGCTCGTCCGCGAGCGAACCGACGACGAGACGGTGCGTGAGGGCGTCGAGACGTTCTTCGCGCTCGCCGAGGCCGGCATGGAGGCGATGTTCACGATCGTCTGGGGCGTCATGGAGTTCGGCGTACTCGGCGTGTTCGCGCTCGTCGCGGCCGAACTCGCCGGCAAGGACGTCGGCGCGATCGTCGCGCTCGGCTCGCTGGTCGCCGTCGTCACCCTCGCCATCGGTATCCACATCGCGTTCACCTATCTGCTCGTCATCGTCTCCGGACTCGTCGGCAGATCCCCGGGCTCGTTCCTCCAGGGTGCTCGCAACGCGATGGTGACGGCGTTCACCATCCGCTCGTCGAGCGCGACGCTGCCGGTGACGATGAGCGACGCCGAGGAGAACCTCAAGATCGACGAGAGCATCTACGGCTTCTCGCTCCCCCTGGGATCGACGGCCAACATGGACGGCGCGGCGATCCGACAGGCAGTCACCGTCGTCTTCGCGGCGAACGTCGTCGGCCAATCGCTCGGTCTCGGCGAACAGGTCGCCATCCTCCTCATTACTGTGCTCATCAGCATCGGCACGGCTGGCGTCCCCGGTGCGGGGCTGATCATGCTCACCGTCGTGCTCCAGCAGGCCGGGCTCCCCTTGACGATCGTCGGCTTCGTCGCGGCTGTCGATCCGGTGCTCGGGCGCGTGGCGACGCTCAACAACGTCACCGGCGACCTCGCAGTCTCGACGCTCGCCGCGAAGTGGAACGACGCCATCGACCTCGATAGCGGCGTCTGGGCGAGCGGCGACACCACCCTATCGGGAACGCCCGCCGTCGACGCCTGACCTGCCGATTCAAGCCGTGCCGTTTACTCCTCCGAGAGTGACGATTCGGACATGGATAGCGACACATCGTGGTCGACGGACAGTACGGCGAACCGTCCACCCGTTTTCGAGGAACGATGACCGACCGTATCGTCGTCCTCGGGGCGGGCTACGGCGGCTGTGCGGCGGTCCGCAGTCTCGAAGACGAACTCGAAGACACCGACACCGAACTCGTCTGGATTTCCGAGGAGGACTATCATCTCCTGCTCCACGAGAGCCACCGCTGTATCCGGACACCCGACGCGCGCGCATCGGTCACGATTCCGGTCGCGGACATCAAATCCGCAGACACCGAGTTCGTGCAGGCGACCGTGACCGGTCTCGATACCGACGCTCGTACTGTGGAACTCGCCGATCACGAGGACGTCGACTACGACTACGTGGTGGTCGGGCTCGGTAGTCAGACCGCCTTCTACGGCATCGACGGTCTCGAAGAACACGCCTTGACGCTCAAGAGCCTCGGCGACGCGCTCGCCATCAACGAACACCTCACCGAGGCCGCCCGCGAGAGTTCCCGAAGCGACCCGGCACAGGTCGTCATCGGCGGTGGCGGTCTCACGGGCATCCAGGTCGCCGGCGAAATCGCGGCGTGGGCCGACGAGCAGGACGCGGAAATGGACGTCCACCTCGTCGAGCGCTCGGATCAGATATTCCCGGGCCACGACCACGAGTTTCAGGGGGCGATTCGTAACCAACTCGAAGCCCACGACGTCGAGATCGACACCGGCGCGGCGATGACCGGCGTCGAGGAGAGTGAAATCCAATTCGACGAGCGCGATCCGATGGACTACGACGTGCTGGTCTGGGCCGGCGGCGTCACCGGCTAGGACGCGCTCGAAAGCGCCGATGTCGACACGGACCACAATCGGGTATACACCGACGCGACCTTCGAAACGAGCGACGAGCGCGTGTTCGCGCTGGGCGATTCGGCGCTGGTCCAGCAGGACAAAGAGGAAGGGCCGCTCACCGAGGAGGCCGTCTGGGAGACCATCGTCGACGACGACCTCGCGGACGTGCCGCCCCCGACCGCCGAGGCCGCGTGGGAGGAGGGCGAGCACATCGGCGAGAACGTCGCGCGCGCCATCGCCGGCGACGAGCGCGAACACTGGGCGTACATGAACAAGGGCACGGTCGTATCCATCGGCGACGCGGCCGTCGCTCACGACGTCATCGGCATCCCCATCAACACGTTCGGTGGAACCGGCGCGCGCATCGTCAAGAAGGGGATCTCGGCGCGCTGGATCGAGTCGATCACGTCGGCGCGCCGCGCGGTCCGCTCCTGGAGCGACATGTAATCTCGCTAGACTCGGGGCCACACGGTTTACCACCGCCGGAGCCGTACCCCCGTCATGGCGCTGCTCATCGGGACGAACGACGGCGTCGTTCGCTCGGCGGATGGAACGCTCGACGACACCGAACGGATGCTCGACGCGGGCGATACGCTCCGCGTGCGGGTCTTCGACGGCGTGGCGTTCGCCACAACGAGAACCGGACTCTATCGCTCGATCGATGGCCACTCGTGGACCGATCTCGACGTGCCGCGCGAGGAGGTGTTCTCGGTCGTCACGAGTCCCGACGGTGAGCGCCTGTATGCGGGGACGCATCCCGCCCACCTGTACGTCTCGACGGATGACGGAGAGACGTGGCGCGAACTCGATGGGTTGCAGGACCTCCCGAGCCGCGGGGAGTGGCACACGCCGCGCCACCGCGACGAGGCCCACGTCCGTAGTCTCGGGACCCACCCCGACGCCCCCGACCGACTGGTCGCCGGCGTCGAGGTGGGCGGTGTCCACGTCAGCGACGATGGGGGTGAAACGTGGAGCGAACGGCGCGACGGCGTCCACGGCGATATCCACCACGTGCTCGTGCTCGACGCCGAGGAGTACGTGGCATCCTGTGGCGACGGTCTCTATCGAACGCACGACGCCGGCCGATCGTGGACGCGACTCGACGAGAACCTCGATCACCGCTATTTCCGTGAGGCCTTTGCGATGGATGGACAGTTGTACGCCGCCGCGGCGCGCGGGTCGCCGCCATCGTGGGACGGGCCGCGGGGTGCCGACGCGGCGCTGTTCGAATCGACGGACGGGGGAGACTCCTTCGAGACTGTGCCATATCCCGGCGCGCCAGACGAAATCGTTCTCGCGTGGGCGAGTCACGACGGGCGGGTGCTCGCCGGAACCGACGGCGGACGGGTGCTCGCCCGCGAACGCGATGGCTGGAGCACGCTCGGCGAGGTGCCCGCGGCGGTTCGCTCGCTTACCGCGCTTTGAGACGTGCGCTCGTGTCGTTTCGCGCATGGGACAGTGTAATCGATTTCGGTTGCATCAGTCGTTCGTCGGCGCGTAGCTTTAACCCTCGGCGACCGAAGGGCGGGTATGCTCGTCGACGGGTTCGGCCGCGAGGTCTCGGGGGTGCGCGTCTCGCTGACCGACCGGTGTAACTTCGACTGCGTGTACTGTCACAACGAGGGCCTCGGCGACACGCGCGGGCCGATGGAGGCCGCTGACGACGAGATGGACACTAATGAAGTGGTGCGATTTCTGGAGGTCGTCCGCGAGTTCGGCGTCGAGAAGGTGAAGTTCACCGGGGGCGAGCCGATGCTCCGCGAGGATCTGGAGGAGATCATCCGGCGCACACCCGAGGGAATGGAGACCTCGCTCACCACGAACGGGACCTTCTTGCCGGGCCGTGCCGAGGACCTCCGGGAAGCGGGACTCGACAGGGTAAACGTCTCACAGGACGCCCTCGACAGGGAGGATTTCGCCGAAATCACGAAATCCGGTGCGTACGAGCGCGTTCTCGAAGGTGTCGAGGCCGCACTCGATGCGGAGCTCGACCCGGTGAAGCTCAACATGGTGGTTTTCGATGGCACGGCCGAATTCATCCCCGAGATGGTCGACCATGTGGGGGCGAACTCCGGTCTCCAGCTCCAACTCATCGAGTATATGCCCGAGATCGCCGGCCATCCCGAGTGGGCCATCGACATCGCGCGCGTCCACGACTGGCTTTCCGAGAGAGCGGATCGGGTCGAACACCGCGAGATGCACGACCGGCGGCGCTACTGGGTCGATGGCGGGATGGTCGAAATCGTCGACCCCGTGGGCAACGAGACGTTCTGTGCGAACTGCCATCGGGTGAGAGTCACCCACGAGGGCTATCTCAAGGGCTGTCTCAATCGCAACGACGACCTCCGGCCGATGGGTGCGATGAGCAAGGACGAGATCCGCGACGCGTTCCGGGAGGTCGTCGCCAACAGAGTGCCATACTACGGCGAGTACATGATCCGCGACGGCGACGGCGGTTGGGAAGTCAACGAGGAGTACGTCGGCGCATAGAGCGGCAGGTCGCTGATTTTCACGCCGACCAGTCATCGGCTTCGAGCGCCCGCTCGGCGGCGGCGAACTCCTCACGGGTGTTCACGTTCGTGAACGTCCGCAGGTCGGCGTGCTCTCGAAGCTCGTCTTCTTCCACGACGACACAATCGAGCGACGATAGCGCTGCCCGAAGTTCACGATCGCCCCGGGAGAGCGCGCGCGCGCAGGCGTCGGCCATTCGTTCGGTGCGATAGACGGCCTGTGTGGGTTGCAGCCAGCCCTCGTGTCGGGGCACGGCCGCGTCGTGACCCGCCGCGCGCTCGAACAGGTGCGAGAGTAGTGTGGCGTCGACGAACGGCATGTCGGCGGCCACGACGGCGGCGTACTCGGCATCGAGCGCACGAAGACCGGTGTGGACGCCGATCATCGGTCCGCCGTCGGGCTCGGGGTCCACGACACACCGGACGTCCATCCCCGAAAGCGCCCGCTCGATTGCAGCCGTCTGGTCGGCACGACAGCTGACGAGCAGTTCGTCGAGGTCCGATAACCGGTCGGCGACCCGTCGAACCATCGGTACGCCCGCGAGGTCGGCGATGACCTTGTCCTGCTCGCCGAACCGTCTGGAGCGACCACCGGCGACGACGAGGCCGCCACGCCGTGGGTTCGAGCGCTCGGAAGCGATGTAATTCCTTCGCCCGAAGGCGCTTCGGTGTTTCGGCACGTCAGTGCGATTCTACGGTGTCCCGTCAGTCGGTCGCCGCTTCGGTTGCGGTCCCGGCGGGATGGCTCGCGCCCTGGAGTTTGCCGATCCGCCAGCGGAGGACGCCGACCGTCACGAGCCCCACGACGAGCGCGCCGTTCATGATGTACAGCGCGCTCGTGTAGTTCCCCGTCGATTCGAGGATGAGAGAGGCAAGCTGTGGGCCGGCCACGCCGGCGACACCCCACGCCGTGAGCGCGTAGCCGTGGATCGCGCTGACTTCCTTCGTCCCGAAGAGATCGCTGAGGTACGCCGGCAGACAGGAAAAGCCGCCACCGTAACACGTGATGACGAGGAAGATGATCCCTGCAAGGAACCAGACGCCCGTGATCTGTGGCATCACGAAGAAGGCCACGATCTGAATGGCGAAAAAGGCCGCGTACGTCGTCGTTCGGCCGATGTAGTCCGAGAGGGTGGCCCAGACGATGCGGCCGCCGCCGTTGAAGATGCCGATGTAGCCGGTGATGAACGCGGCGGTCGTCGCGCTCGCGCCGGCGATCTGCTGGAGCATCGGCGAGGCGAACGCGAGCAGCATGATGCCCGCCGAGACGTTGATGAAGACGATGAGCCAGACCATCCAGAAGCGCGGCGACGTGCGCGCCTCCTTGGCGGTGAGGTTGGTGATTCCCGACAGCGCGCTTCTGGCTTCCTCCCGGTTCTCCGGCGTGTTCTCCATTCCGTCGGGAAGCCATCCGTCCGGCGGCTTGGCGAGATAGCTCGACCCCGCCGCCATCAGGACGAAATAGAGGATACCCAGGGCGAAAAACGCCGTTGCGACGCCGTAGCCCTGAATCAGGAAGTTTCCAAGGGGACCGGTGAGTAGCGCGCCGGCACCGAAGCCCATCACCGCGAGCCCGGTCGCCATCCCGCGGCGGTCGGGAAACCACTCGACGAGCGTCCCGATAGGCGTGATGTATCCGAGGCCGATACCCATCCCGCCGACCACGCCGAAGGTAGCGAGAAACAGCGGGAGACTCCCAAGAAGAACGCTCACGCCGGAGCCGACCATCCCGAGACCATAGAGGACGGCCGCGGCCAGCCCGGATTTCCGGGGACCGTACTTTTCAACGTAGCTCCCGAGGAAGGCGGCCGTGATGCCGAGGACGAACACCGCAATGGAGAACGCGGTGGTCACGCTGCCCGTACTCCACCCCTGTGCCTCGTTCAGCGGTATCTGGTAGATGCTGTACGCGTAGATACTCCCGATCGAGAGGTGGATCGCCACGGCCGACGCCGCGATCAACCACCGATTCTTGCCCGTTTTCGTGCTTGACACACTCTCTCGGTGTTTCCGAAATAATTACTGCGTTCGGGTCACGTCAACATACTCCGGTTCGCCGAACGATCGAGCATCTCCCGTATGATACTGTCGTACCGTACGACGACCGACTCGTCACGAAATCCGGACGTGCGTTCGTCCGGCCCCGAGCAGCGGTTCGGCGATGCCCGCGTGAACGAAGACGCTCCCCCGTCGAATGCTCTCGCTGATTTCGACTGTGAGTTCGACGCGTCCGGTTGCGCTCTCGACGACGACGCGCTCGCCGTCGGCCACTCCGCGGGCATCGGCATCCGCCGGATGGATGGTGAGTGTCTCGTCGACTCTCCCCATTCCGCTTCCCATCGTCGTCGCGGCGACGTCGCCGCTGCGCGAACCGGTGAGCAACACCAGTTCGTCCGTATCCTCGTCGGACGACTCGCCGAGAGGGACCGGCACGAACGGCGCGCGGCGCTCGCCGTTGGCGAACTCTCCCCGATGAAGGACGTCTGTTCCTTCGTCCGCGCCGGCGGGGAACGGCCAGCGCTGGCTGCCCGTGCCGATACCCTCGTAGCTCATGCCCGCGTACTGTGGGTTCACGTCGGTGAGTTCGGCGAACACCTCCTGTGGATTCTCGTAGTCGAATCCATCACCGACGAGGCGCTCGCCGAGCGCACAGAGAACCTCGAAATCGCTGCGCGCCGCGCCCGGCGGTGATTCGAGCGCGCGCATGCGCTGGACCTGTCGGTCGATATTGGTGACCGTTCCTGCCTTCTCCGACCAAATACCCGCCGGCAGCACGACGTCCGCGTGAGCGGTCGTCTCGGTGTGGGTGACGTCCTGCACGAGCAGGAAATCGAGCGATCGGAGGCCGCGTGCGACGTTCTCAGTCCCGAGTTTCGTCACCGCGGGGTTCTCGCCGAGAACGAACGCACCGCGGATTTCTTCGCCAAAACCACGCACGAGGTCGATTTCCGTCGGTCCCGGCGCGGCGGGCGGTTCGACGCCCCAGACGTCGGCCACCTTTGCACGCGCCGCCGCGTCGGCCACGGGACGACCGCCGGGCAGTTGGTGGGGGAGCGCGCCGGCGTCACAGGCCCCCTGCTCGTTGTTGAGGCCGCGAAAGAGGTTCATGCCCGCGCCGCGCTTGCCCAGATTCCCCGTGAGCAAGAGGAGGTTCAACAGCGCGTCGGCGGTGGCGCTGTCGTCCGGGTCGTCGCCCTCAACCCCGGTGCCTGCGACGACGGCCGCCCGCTCGGCCCCACCGAACGCGCGGGCGGCTGCCTGGATTTTCGTCGAATCGACACCCGCTCGCTCGGCGAGCGTTTCGCCATCCATCTCCCCCACTGCTGCGGCGAACGCCGCGAATTCCTCGGTTCGGTCGGCGACGAACTCCTCGTCGACCAGTCCCTCGTCGAGAATCGTCTTCACGAACAGTGCGACCACGAGCGCGTCCGTGCCCGGTCGCGGCGCGATGTGCGTGTCGGCGAGGCGGGTCGTCGTGTTCGCGCGCGGGTCGATGTGGATCAGGTGTGCGCCACCGTTGACTGCGGGCCGAACGTACGAATCGAACGCGACCGGCTGCTGGTCGGCCGGGTTCGACCCGATAATCAGAAAGACCCCGGTTTCTGTGAGACCAGCGATCGAGTTCGTCATTCCGCCGGAGCCGAGGCGCTCTTCCATCGCCGACACGGTGGAGTCGTGGCAGAGCCGAGCGCGGTTGTCGACGTTGTTCGTGCCGAGGCTCCGCGCGAGCTTGCCGAAGAGGTAGTTCTCCTCGTTCGTGCAGTGTGGCGCACCGAGAAATGCCAGCGCGTCCGGGCCGTGTTCGGTGATGATTCGCTCGAACTCGCGCTCGATGCGGTCGTAGGCCTCGTTCCAGAAAACAGGCTCGAGGTCGCCGTCCCGTCGCATCAATGGACGAGTAAGTCGGTCCTCGTCGTCGAAGACGTCGAAGGCCGCGATCCCTTTCGGGCAAAGTTCTCCGTTCGCGTTGACGGGTGCGCCCGGCCAGCCGCGCGCGCGGCCGGTCGTCTCGTCGTAGCGGACGCTACAGCCGACCGCACAGAGCGGACAGATGCTTTTGGTGTCCTCGCGTGGCTCGTTCATCGGTTCGATCCGTCGACTCGTTCCTTGGGATGACGGACGCAAAAGGGTTCCTGGCTGAAGTCTAAACTGCCATCTCAGACTTCGTCGGGCTTGGTGATCTCGTGTGTCCCGGATGGTCCTTGATCCTCGGACGATCTGGACGGAGCGATCAGACACGTCGTGTTGGTGGGTTCGCCACCGACCACCTCGAATTCGTGCTCGGTCTCGGGCGGCGTGACGATCGTGTCACCGGCTTCCGCGTGGAACTCTTCGCCCTCGACTTCCCAGTACATCTTGCCGGTCCGCACGAAGATGATGTGCGTCTCCTCGTGCGTGTGTGGCTCGCTGGCTTTGTCTGGGCCGTGAGCACGCACGTCTACTTCGCAGTCTTCGAGCACGATGTGTTCGTCTTCGTCCTCGCTTCCGATGAACGGGTGGTACGCTGTTGTGTCGGGTTCAGTCATTGTTTTCATCTGTTTGCTCGCGCACTGCTCGTCAGGGTTCGTGTCGTGTAGGATTAGCCTTTCTGCTGGGACTATATCCTCGACACGGAGGCCGAGATGGCTTCGGCGGACGGGGATTCGGAACGGACGGTCGTTTTTCCGGGAGACGACACCCTTCGTGAGAGAATAGTATTTGAGGCCGCCATTGCTCCATGAGATCATCGATGAGTACGAACGGCTCGGCGTCTACGACGCGAGATGCTGCCGGCGAAGAACAGGACGTCACTCCCTTGGAGCTGTTTTTCGATCTGGTGTTCGTGTTCGCGTTCACTCAGGTTACCGGCTTCCTCGTCGAGAACCTCACGTGGACCGGGATGGCGCGTGGCGCGGCGCTGTTCGCGGCACTATGGTGGGCGTGGGTCACCTACTCGTGGCTCACTGGTGCAGTGCCCGCCGAGGAGCGCCTCCCCGCACGGCTGGTGATTCTCACCGCGATGGTGGCCATGCTCGTCGTTGCGCTCGCGGTCCCTGACGCGTTCGGCGACGACGCGGTACTGTTCGGGGGCGCTTACTTCGTCGTTCGACTGTTGCACGTCGCACTCTACGCGGTCGCCACCCCGCCTGAAACCCACGACGCGGTCCTACGAGCTTCACCGGGATTCTTGGGTGGACCGGCGCTGCTCGTTCTCGCTGGGTTCCTCGACGGGCCGCTTGCAGCCGTCCTCTGGGTCGTGGCACTCGCTGTCGATTACGGCATCGTGTTCGTCCGCGGTGTCGAGGGGTTTCACGTCAACGTCGGACACTTCGTCGAACGTCACCGGCTCGTGCTCATCATCGCGCTGGGCGAGTCGCTCGTCGCCATCGGCGTCGGAGCCGAAGGGTTGAACCTCAGCGCTTTGGTCGTTCTCGCGGCGTTGTTCGGCATCGTTCTCGTCATCGCGCTGTGGTGGCTCTACTTCGATTACGTCGTGCTCGCCGCAGAACAGCGCCTCGCCAGAGAGAGCGGCCACCAACAAGCGATACTGGCGCGCGATTCCTACAGCTACATCCACCTGTCGATGGTCGGGAGCATCATCTTCATCGCACTCGGAATCGAGCAGACGATCGCCCATGCCGGCGAGCCGCTCGGGACAGTCGCCGCCGTCGCGCTCTTCGGTGGCGGTGCACTCTATCTGCTCGGCCACAATGCCTTCCGGTTCCGCGACCACGGCACCGTCAGTATCCTCCGACTCGTCGTGGCGGTCGTTGCTCTCGTGTTGCTCATCGTGGCCGTGCGGGTTCCGGCTATCGTTGCCCTCGCGGTTCTCACCGCGCTATTCGTCGGACTCGCGGCTTACGAGACGGTGCGTTCCGAACACCGGAGCAGATTCCGTGCAGGCTGACCGACGAGTCGTTCCGAGAGATCCAGTCTCGAACGTAGTTCGCGAGCGAACGATCCTCTCGCTGGCTAACTTCGGGCAAAGGTTGTTGATCAGATCCAGAAAGGAAACGGGCGAACGATTATGGCCATCCACTGTGAAAGAGAGTGGTATGACGGACTTCGTCTCGGTGGCGACGACCGACGAACTCGACGACGGCGAGGGAACCGTCGTCGAAGCGAACGGCCACACGATCGCACTCTTCAGAGTCGAGGGCGACTTTTACGCCATCGGCAACGAGTGTACGCATGAGGGTGGACCGCTCGGTGAGGGGGACCTCGATGGAACGACTGTCACCTGTCCGTGGCATGGCGCACGGTTCGACGTCACCTCCGGCAAGGTGCTCGAACCGCCCGCCGACGATTCGGAGCCGGAATACGAGGTCCACATCGACGGTGATACGGTTCGCGTCGGCGTTTGAGCCGCCCGGAGAACTCCTTAGAGACGCTTTCGCTTCGGCCAACGCTCGCAGCCCCCATTCGCAACGGTAGTGCTCGCTCGACAGTCGCTCCTCAGACCCCGACACTGGTAGAGATGAGCCGAATCCCGATAATGGCCAGCAAGACCAACACGAATTCGTCGATGTATCGATCCGGCAGCAGATGGCGAACCCGTCGTCCGCTCTCCACACCGACCAGTCCGACGAGTGCCGCTCCAACCGAAAGCCACACGAGCGCTCCTGTGCCGTAGAGATCGAATGCCCATGCCGCGCCGACGCGGATCGACGAAATACCGAGGAAGATCAGCGCGAGAACTCCCACGAAGATCGACCGCTGGAGATCGAGGCTATCGAGATAAGCGACCATCGAGACGCCGACGTTACTCGCTCCGAAGATCAGCCCGCTTCCGAAGCCGATCCCGAGTTGGGCGTTCGGGTGTCGTTCGAAGTAGTTCGACGTGACGTGTCTCTTACCGGGGACTGGAACCGTATCCTGCGTGAACGCGACGTACCCCAACGTAAACACACCGAGTGCGACCGTCAGTATCGTCGTCGGAATCCACTGGAGTATCGCCATTCCGACGACGGTTCCAATAGCGGCCGCCACGATGAACGACGCAAACCGACGCCCGCAGGTCCGTAATCGGTCATGGTCGAGCTCACGTACGAGCGGGACGTTCGAAACAAACACCGGGATGATCATGAGGACGACGGCCTGCTGTGGACCGAGAACGGCCGCCGACCCGACGGTTCCGATGAGTGCATAGCCGAATCCAGTGATGCCAGTCACGGTTCCGGCGAAGAACACGATGCTCCCGACGAAAACGAGGACTTCCATCGAAAAGCCAACCATCTCGCTATGAACCTCCTACCCGGGCGTTCTCCAATCTATCATAACGTTTCGCGCAGTCGTGGCCGACTGTGCAACCTGACTGACCAAGACGTTCCAAACACTGATTTGTTAGTTCAGTCACCGATTGGATCATTCCTCGCTCGAAAACCCGATCTCTGCGTGCGTTCCATCGCAGAACGGTTTGGTCCCTGAACCACCACAGCGGCACAGAGCGGCATCGCTATCCTGGACTGTCGAGTCGTCGTCCGTCCCGTGGAGTTCGAACGCGCCGTCAAGGAGGGCTGGTCCATCCGGTTTCGGGACCACCTGCAGCGTGCCTCCATTGTCTACGTCTTCGGCTCCCTCGTGGTCTTCCGGTATCGAACTATCGGCCTCGAAGTCGGCCTTCGCGTGACTGTTGTCACAGAGTGGTTTGTTATCCGACAATCCACAACGACACAGCGCGACCCGTGTGTCCGCGAGCAGCGTTTCGTCGTCGGGTGTCGTAATCTCGATGTCGCCGTGGAGGTAGAGCGGTCCATCGGGTGCCACTGTGACCGAGTTCTCGTCCGGAATGGTTTCTGCGGGACCGTCGCCCGTTCGCTCGAAATGGAGTGCACCGGTGGGACATGCCGTGATGACGTCCGCTAGCTCGCCGGCCTCGGCGTTGTCAGGGTCGATCCACGGTCGCTTGTCGGGGTCGAACACCTCGGGCAATCCACGGACGCACTCTCTGACGTGAATGCACCGTTCGACGTCATAGCTAACCTCGATCTCCTCGCCGGAATATTGGTGAATGTCTTCTTTCATCGTGAATCACTCTCAGTTAGTGCTGTACTCAGGGTACCGAAGCACGTTAACATTGGGCATTTGCGCTTCCCATCGCTGCGAGCAGTCCGTACCGAGTGTGTCTACATGGAGACTACACCCAACTTCTGATCAGCAGTAATCTACCTTCGACGGACGAATTGCTCCCTCCGATGGTCGATGAGGTCGGATTCCGGAGGGCAGAGTGTTCCACACGGGCGGTAACCTTGCTGTCACCCGCTGCTTCGGATGTTAGCGGAGACATAAATGGTTCCGCCGCGTTAGATATGACACGATGTCACCGACAACACCGGGACTGCATCACGTGACTGCCATTGCGAGCGATCCGCAACGCACCGCCGAGTTCTACGTCGAAACGCTCGGTCTGCGATTCGTCAAGAAGACCATCAACCACGACGACAAGTACACCTATCACCTCTATTTCGGCGACAGCGAGGGCACGCCCGGGACGAACATCACGCTCTTCCCGTGGGGCGAGCGCGGCCGTTCGGGACGGTTCGGCGACGGACAAACCCGAACCACGGCATATTTCGTTCCCGAAGGCTCGCTCGACTACTGGCGTGAGCGACTGGAATCGCACGGGATCTCGGTTGATGGCCCGACCGAACGGTTCGGCGAGACCGTCATCGAATTCGACGATCCGGACGGCATCACGCTCGCGCTCGTCGCCACGGGCGATGCACCGGACGGACAGCCATGGGTTGATAGCCCGGTCCCCACGGAGCACCAGTTGCGCGGCTTTCACAGCGTCACCCTCGCGGTTAGCGAGATCGATCCAACCGCCACGGTGCTAACCGATGGACTCGGCTACGAATTCGAATTCGAAGAGAACGGTCGTCGCCGCTATCGCTCCGACGCTGGCGGCCCGGGCTCTATCATCGATATCGTCGAGACCGATCACGGGCGGGGACGAATGGGCGTCGGCACGGTCCACCACGTCGCCTACAAGGCCGAGGATACGGACGAACAGGAGCAGTGGCGCGAGCAACTGAGCGAACAGGGGCTTCGCGTCACCGACATCGTCGACCGGGTGTACTTCAAATCGATCTACTTCCGCGAACCGGGCGGCGTCCTGTTCGAGATCGCCACGATGGAACCCGGCTTCACTGCCGATCAGAGCCAGGACGAACTCGGCAGGGACCTCGCGCTACCGGAATGGTTAGAGGACGAACGCGACGAAATCGAGTCTCGCCTCCCGTCGTTCGAGAGTCCGTCGGTCGACCCCGATACCAACCGATAGCGATACAGCCGCTTGCCGTCCGTCCTTGGGTTCAGTAATTCCCCCCCCCTTCACTCGATTTTTGAGCCCCATCGGATGACGTATCTGGCTCCGCAAGTAGTGTGGTTCTGGCAGCTTCACTCGTGCCACCCCGTGATCTCGGTGTATTGGTCAGCCGGAGGTAATCGAGTGGCACGCCTGATACCAGGTTCCGCGGCTGTCAGTCTCATCTTTTAATAGGGCGAGAGTGTAGGCCGAACTGACGATGCTCTACGATCACGTCGGCGATCTCGAACTCCGAGTCGATGAGTACGATCTCGAACAACACGAGCGGGACACGTCGAGTGGTTTCACTCGCACGACGACCGTCGTCTCGTTGCACGGCGACGGCGAAACCGGGCAGGGCGAGGACGTTACCTACGACAACGAGGCCCACTACACTCTTCGCGATTCGTCCGAGGAATTCCCCGTCACGGGTGAATACACCCTCGACGAGTTCTCAGAACGGTTCTCCGAGATCGATCTCTTCGTCGGGAACGAACCGACCCAATCGATCTTCCGGAACTATCGGCGGTGGGCGTTCGAGAGCGCAGCACTGGATCTCGCGTTGAAGCAGGCGGGAACGACCCTCGCCGACCGACTCGACCGCGAGTATAGTCCTGTGCGATTCGTCGTGAGCACGCGGCTCCAGGACCCACCGACGGGCGACCGCATCCGCGACTGGCTCGACCGCAATCCCGATCTCGAATTCAAACTCGACCCGACCTCGGACTGGACCGCTGCGGTGGTCGAGCGATTGGCCGACACCGACGCCGTTCGTGCGCTCGACCTCAAAGGTCAGTACCATGGAACGACAGTGGACCAACCCGCCGACCCCGACCTCTACGAACGGGTCGTCGAGGGCTTTCCGGACGCGCTCATCGAGGACCCGGAACTGAACGACGACACGCGACCGCTATTCGAAGGCCACGAGGAGCGTGTGACGTGGGACTACCCGATTCGGAGCGTCGAGACCGTCGAAGACCTCCCGTGGGAGCCAATGTGGCTCAACATCAAGCCCTCGCGGTTCGGCTCCGTCGAATCGCTGCTCGATACGATCGATTACTGCCGGGAGAACGACATCGGAATGTTCGGTGGCGGTCAGTTCGAACTCGACGTCGGGCGCGAGCACATCCATGCGGTCGCGTCACTGTTCTATCCGGACGCGCCGAACGACGTCGCACCTAAGGAGTACAACGCCCCCGAGCCAAGTAGCGGTCTTCCATCGAGTCCGCTTTCGCCACCGACGTCCCCACAGGGACTCGAGTGGAAGTAAAGAGGAGTCAAAAAAAGCCAGTACGATCGATTTTGATTCGGGTACAATCAAGTGTCCGCAAGTACGGAGTGGTTGTGTCGGAGATCTCCCAGAGAAGCTAAAAAGGCAGGGATCTCGGAGCGGACTCGTCGTCAGTGGATCGACCAAAGAGATTGTCACGTGATGTCATGACACCACTGTAACCACGTGTCTTCACTGTCCACGAATCGTTTTATTCAGTGTTCCCGAACACCTGCGTGTGACCTGCCCATATCTCGACTACCGCGACGAAGCCGGTGAACGCTCGTTCGACGAGCCGCGCGCGTACTGCACAGCAGCTACCACGTTCGTCCAGCCGATGCGCGCCGACATCTGTAACGACCGCTACGATCTCGACCACGAGACCGACTGTGAGATATACCGCGAAGCAGAAGCCGAAAATGGGGTATGAGGCGTATCTGAACGGCGAACCCGTCGTCATCACCGCCGCGCTGACCGGCGGCGTCCACGGCAAGGAAGCGAATCCGAACCTTCCGGAGACACCGGAGGAGATCGGGAGCGCAGCCGCCGACGCGGAGTCCGCCGGTGCCGCCATCGTTCACCTCCACGCCCGACGAGAAAACGGTGAACGTGCCTTTTCGACCGAACGTTTTCAAGCAGTGACGGACGCTGTGCGTGAACGGACCGACGACGTCATCATCCAGCACTCGACCGGCGGGACTGGCGCACCGATCGAACAACGGCGGCAGTCGCTCCACACCGATCCGTCACCGGAGATGGCATCGCTCGATATGGGACCGCTGAATCGTTACGTCCACCTGACCAGCGAGAACACGCGCGCAACCATCGATGCACTCTACGACGAAATGGCTGACCGCGGCATCAAGCCGGAACTCGAAGTGTTCAACGATGGTCACCGTAACGAAGTCCACGGACTGCTCGAGAGACGCGATCTCGACGACCCCGTGTACGCGACGCTCATCTTCGGGTCGGGGACGCTCACGCGCCCACGTCCACGGAATTTCCTGAATGCCATCGATGACCTCCCCGACGGCGCGATGTTCAACACGCTTGGTTTCGGCCCGCATCAGCTTCCCTTTACCACGATGGGAATTCTCTTCGGTGGGCACGTCCGTGTCGGTCTCGAAGACAACGTCTATTACCGACGCGGCGACCTCGCGGAGAGTACTGCACAACTCGTCGGGAGAACCGCAGACATCGCCGGAATCCTCGGTCGGGAGGTCGCAACGCCGACGCAGGCACGACGGATCCTCGGCCTCTGATTGCCGAACGTGGTGTGTTAGTCTGAATTCATGCTGACTGTGGGTTCCTGAACCCACTCCTCGGCCCACGCCTCGATTTCGTCGAAGACAGGACAGAGCGATGTCCCTTTCTCCGTCAGTGCGTAGTACGTCGCCACGGGGGCGTCCTCTTCGAGTCGGCGCGTAATGAACCCCGTCTCTTGAAGATCACTCAGGACGCGTGACAGCGTTCGAGAGCTCGCGTCAGTGGAGCGCTTGAGTTCGTTGAACCGCTTTTCACCCTCTTGGAGGTCGTGCAGCACGATGAGTCGCCACTGCGACCCGATCTGCTCCAACGAATCGATGACCGAACACGCTCCCTCATCGTACAGGTCGTCCACTTCCTTCCGCGTCTTGTTCACTGCCATGAGATGCTACCTAGACTATGATCTTCCGCACACATATAGGTTCGTATCCGAATCCGGTTACAAAGTGATACTGGAAATAGCCCATCCTCCTCCGGATAACACCCACACAACCTGGTATCACTAATGACAGCAAGATTATAAGTAGGTTCCAGAACGAACTAGATACTGTAGTGATACCGAATGCTGCTCCCACGACCGTTGCACAACCCGACAATCATCCGACCATACAGGAGGTGAGAGCCTAATGGCAATCGATGCTGGACTCGGAGCCATCGTGTTCCTGATCGCGCGTATCCTCTTCGGTGGACTGTTCATATATCAGGGCCTCAACCACTTCCTGAATACCGATGCGATGGCCGAGTATGCCGAGTTCAAGAACGTGACCGCGGCGCGATTCGGTGTCCTCGCCTCGGGTGGATTGCTCGTACTCGGCGGACTCGGTATCCTCCTTGGCGTGTATCCAGCAATCGCCGCAGGACTACTCGTGGTGTTCCTCCTTATCGTGACACCACAGATGCACGATTTCTGGGCCGTGCCCGAGGACCAACAGCAAGACGAGATGACGAGTTTCATCAAGAACGTCGAACTCCTCGCTGCCTCGTTGGTTTTCCTCGCTCTCAGCAGTGAGACGTGGGCCTATGCACTCGGCATTGGACTCGGACTATAGCAGAGCGAGAGAACTCCGTTCCACAACCACCCAAGACATCACATGAATAACGAAACAAGCGGACTTCACCACGTAGTGTCCATCGAAACCAACAAACCGAGCTTCACCCGTGACAAGTCCTTCACAAGACTGGGAACAAGGCTAAGGCTCTCGTCGTGGTTAGAGAGTGGACAAGGTATGTTCGAACAGCACCTTCCCGAGATCGAATCGGCTCGCATACCGGAGGCACACTGACGTGACTGGACCCCATCAAAACCAACCCCTCGTGACGGCCGGCGCGTCCGTGGAGGCTGCCGAGGCCGCTGTCGTTCTCGTTCACGGCCGTGGAGCGACCGCTCGGAGTATCGTCCAGATGACCGATGAGTTCGACCACGACGATATCGCGTATCTCGCCCCACAGGCCGCCCGCAATACGTGGTATCCGAACGCGTTTACTGCACCCATCGAATCGAACGAACCCGAGCGCACGTCGGGGCTGCAAGCCATCGCTGACGCCGTGAGTAAGGCCAACGAGGCGGACATTTCGACGGACCGTGTGATGATCCTTGGTTTCTCACAGGGCGCGTGTCTCGCGAGCGAGTTCGTCGGGCGCAACCCAACGCGCTACGGTGGGCTTGCAGTCTTGAGCGGCGGTCTCATCGGTGAAGACGTTGCCCCCGACGACTACGAGGGTGACCTTGCGGACACGTCCGTGTTCCTCGGCTGTAGCGACGTGGACCCACACATCCCCGAAGAACGAGTCCGTACGACAGCCGATGTCTTCGAACGGATGGACGCCGACGTGACCATGCGTCTCTACGAAGGAATGAGCCACGGCATCAACGAGGACGAACTTCATGCGGTGGCCGATCTCCTCGATGGTCTCACTCGGGATAGTCCCCAGTGAGTTCAGCCAGTCACCTCGGGAGACACCCACTGCGGATGGATGGCTGTATACTGCCGCAGCGCACGGCCAAGCACGAACTCGACGATGAACTCGGCCGCCAGTGGCCTCTCGTCACCGACAGTATTAGCGTGCCGGATAGCTACACCGTCGCTGCGGACTGATCCAGTCCGCGGCTCGGTTCGACTTGCTTCTCCTGAGCAGCACTCGTCAGTTCAAGCGAAAATCGTTCTACGACACGCCGATACGATCGCAGCTAATTCGATGGAGTATCCGAGTCGTTGCGGAGAAATCATTGGCTTTGGGTGGATATCGCAACCGAACACCGTATGATAGTTGGTATGACGTACCGCCAAAGAAACGTCATATGACGTGATCGCGTTAGTTTCCCCTCATGGCGACACCAATAGCGATCATCACCCTCCTGCTCGTGGCAGCCGTCTCGCTGTTGATCATTCGTACTGGCGCCATCGCGCTCGTAATGACTGGCATGGCACGGGAAATCGCCTCGTTTCAGGCTTCCTCGGCGTTTTCGGGTGCGGGATTCACCACCGACGAAGCCGAGCGCGCGCTTGCGACACCACAGCGGCGTGCAATCGTCAAAACCCTCATTCGAGCGGGGAGTATCGGTATCGTCACTTCCGTCGCGTCGCTCGCGCTTTGGTTCACCCAAGTCAATACGTTTGCCGGGCCTCAGGTAGCGTACCTCGTCGTCGGTGCCGTCGTGCTCGGGCTATTCGCTCGAAGTCGCTGGTTCAACCGCCTCATTACTCCCGGCATCGAGTGGGCGCTCAACCGGACTACCACGCTTGAATTTAACGACTACACACATCTCCTGGAATTTCGGGAAGGTTATCGAATCGCGGAACTCGAAACGGAAGACAACGACTGGCTCGCCGGAGGATCGCTCGGCAGTCTTGACCTCAATGCCGAGGGCGTGATGATATTGGGGATCAATCGACGAGACGGATCGTATATCAGCCCGCCCGACCCGAACTACACCCTCCAGTCCGGTGACACACTTACCGCCTACGGGAAGAAAGATAGATTGGTTGAACTCTCGGAACGTACGGAGGACGATGAGAGAGCCCATACCGAAGCCATCGAAGACCACGAGCTGAATACTGAAGAGGGAGAATTTCCCACATACTCGTAGATCGGTTTTGTGCTTCCGATCGATCCCATCCTCAGAATTCGGTAGGCCGATCGGGTACTCCGCTTGTCCTCTGTGCTCACGGTTTCGGTGTCAACTGAACTCGGGTGGTATACTGGCTATTCACAGGCTCCTGCAAAGTCGATTTCAGTCTCTATTGTGTGAAAAATCCAGTCGTCTGAGTGCAGACTTCTGGGATCAGCCGAACTTGCCGGTGATGTAGTCTTCGACGCGCTGGCTGTCGGGGTTCTCGAAGATCTCGTTGGTGTCGCCGTACTCGACGAGTTCGCCGCCGGTGAGGAAGACCGCCGTTTGGTCCGAGATACGAGCCGCCTGCTGCATGTTGTGGGTGACGACGACCACGGTGTAGTCGTCGGCGAGCTCCTCGATGAGGTCCTCGATCTTCGCGGTCGCGATCGGGTCGAGCGCGCTCGCGGGTTCGTCCATCAGGATGACCTCAGGGTCGACGGCGAGACAGCGCGCGATGCAGAGGCGCTGTTGTTGTCCTCCTGACAATCCAAGTGCATTGTCGTCGAGCCGGTCGTCGACCTCCTCCCAGAGGGCGGCCTGTCGGAGCGCGCGCTCGACGAGCGCGTCCTCGTCGCCGGCGTCGTCGCCGAACAGCCGCGCGAGCAGCCCGGTCTCGACGTCGCCGTGTTTGCGCGGGCCGTACGAGACGTTCTTTCGAATCGACTTGGGGAACGGGTTCGGCTGCTGGAACACCATCCCGACGCGCTTTCTGAGCTCGACGAGATCGACGCCGTCGCCGTAGATCTCCTGGCCATCGAGTGCGACGCTGCCCTCGACGCGCGCGCTCTTGACGCGGTCGTTCATCCTGTTCAGACAGCGAAGAAACGTCGACTTCCCGCAGCCCGACGGGCCGATGAGCGCCGTGACGCTCTCTGCGGGGATGTCGAGGCTGATCCCTTCGAGCGCCTGCTCGTCGCCGTAGAAGACATCGAGGTCGTCGATGTCGAACTTCGTCCTGTTGTCGAAGTCGTAGTTCGTCCACTCCGGTTCGGTGCGTTCGTCGCTCTCGCCGGCGGTCCGGTCGCGGTCCTGTTGTAGCGTGCTCATGATTGAAGTTTGGTGTCGAAGTAGCGCCGCGAGGCGATGCCGACCGCGTAGAAGGCGAAGACCACCAGCAGGAGAACGAGCGCCGTCCCCCACGAGAACCCCTCGCCCACGTCGCCGACGCCGGCCGTGATGGTGGCGAACAGCTGGTAGGGCAGCGCCGTCGCCGGCTGGAGCAGTGCGTCGGTGTTGAGGAACGACAGCTCGACGAACGGGAACGACGAGGTGAACGCCGCCCCGAAGTTCAACAGATCGGGTCCGGTCTCGGGGAACGGTTCGCCGGTGAGGACGAGCAGGATGGGCGCGGTCTCGCCCGCGATGCGGCCCACGCCGAGGATCGCACCAGTCACGACGCCCGGCATCGCCGCCGGTAGGACGACGCTCTTGATCGTCTGCCAGCGACTCACGCCGAGGGCGGCGCTCGCGTCGCGGTACTGGTCGGGCACGTTGAGCAGGGCCTCGCGGCTCGTGATGATGACGAGGGGCAGGAGCATGAAACTGAGCACCAGCATGCCCGACAGCAGGCTGCTCCCGTTGCCGATGCGCGGCACGAGGAAGGCCAACCCGAAGAGCCCGTAGACGATGCTCGGGGTGCTCCAGAGTCCGTTCGTGGCGATCTCGACGAGCGACGTGATCCGACCCTGTTCGGCGTACTCGGTCAGGAATACTGCTGTGCCGACCCCGAGCGGGATGGCGACCGACACCGCACCGACGACCAGCCAGACGGTACCGACGATGGCCGGCGCGACGCCGTTGATCGCGTTGGTGATCGCGAACCCCTCCATCACGAACGGCCAGTGGAACCAGAGCAGGGGAGCGCTGATGACGACGTACTCGTCCCAGCCGGGTGGCTGAAACCATGTCACCGGCTCCCAGAACAGCCCGAAACGGATGCCTTCGGTCATCGGCCCCCAGCCGCGCACGGCGATAAAGGAGATGAGGACGACCAGCAGCGCGATCATGCCCGCCGCGTTCGCGCTCACGAGCAGCGACGCGCCGCGCGCCTTGCCCTGCGTGCCGAAGCCAGCGGCCGCCTGCGCGCCGACCCACGCGAGCACCAATCCGGCGACGCCGAGCAGGATCGGCAGGGTCGTCTCGGGCGTGAACGCGGCCGACAGGCCCTCCGGCTGCCATCGCCAGTCCGGGCCGATGACGTCCGTCAGAACGATCCCACCCACCACGAGTGAGAACCCGCCACCCGTCGCCGCGAGCGCGCTGTCTTCTTGCGGAACGATCGCCAGCACGATCCCGAGCGCCGCGCCGGCGAGCGCGCCGAGCGGCCACAGAGTACCGAATCCGAGTGTCTGTGCGCTCACGAGTCCGCCGGCGACGAGCCCGACGAGACCGAAGACGGTCGCGAGCGACGTGCCGGCGGTGTGGTCCGGTGCGGTGTCGAGCACGCTCAGTTTGGCGGCGACGACGACCGCGATCAGACAGCACGCCGCCGCGACGAGTGCGAGCGCAAGCACGTCGAACAGCGACGCACCCGTGATCGTGGTGGGAACGACCTGGACGAACGCGAGCAGGCTCGCGACGAGCACGATGGCACCGAGCGTGACGACCGCCCCACCGGCGTACCGCAGCGGGCCGGTGCTTCCCCGATCGAGCGCGCTCGCAACACCCGTGTCCGTGCTCATGTGTCGCCCCCGAGCGTTCGCTCCATCCGTCGTTCGACGTACTGCGAGCCGATGCTCAGGCCGAGCACAGTGACGAAGAGAACGACGCCGGCGGCGAACAGCGCGCTCATCTGCGAGCCGCTGGCGATGCCGTACTGGCTGGCGATGAGGCTCGTGAGCGTCTCGGTGTTGCCGAACACGTCATACAGCGGGTCGGGAAGCGCCTGTGCGTGAGCGAGGATCACCGTCGCGGCCATCGTCTCGCCGACGGCGCGGCCGATGCCGAGCAGGACGGCCGCCGACACGCCCGAAAAGGCCGCCGGCAGCGTCACAGCGGTCGTCGTCTGCCAGTCTGTCGCCCCGAGCGCGAGCGAGCCGTCCTTCATCGGGCCGGGCACGCTCGCGATGGCGTCCTCGGCGACCGATACCACGGTCGGGAGCGCCATCGCGCCGATGACGATGCCGACGACGAACAGGCTCCCGAACGTCGGGAGCGAGAACTCCTCGGCCATGAACGGGTTGAGAACGACGAAGCCGATGAACCCATAGACGATGGAGGGAATCCCCGCGAGCGCCTCGACGGCGGGCTTGAGGAGCCCACGCGCCCAGTCGGGAGCCATCTCGGCGATGAACACCGCGCCGGCGACGCCGAGCGGGGCGGCGATGGCGGTGGCGATGAGCGTCGTGACGAGTGTGCCCCACATCATCGGCACGAGCGAGTAGATCTCCGCGCTCGGGTCCCACAACGCACCGCCCGTCTTCGTCAGGATGTCGAGACCCATGAGCCGGAAGGCCGGAATCGACTGCACCACGAGATAGATCGTGATGAGCCCGAGCACGAGCACCGTCACGACCGTCGCCGCGAGCGCGAGCACGCGGGCGGTCGTTCCCTGCTCGTTGAAGACCCCGTAGACGACGACCAGCGCGAACGCCGCGAGCGGGTAGATCACCAGACCGGGCGCGAGGAAGAAGGTCAGCGCGACCGCCACCAGCGTGATCCCGAGCAGCACGCCGACGGGGGTCGCGATCGAGAGCGCTTCGAACCGGTCGACGAGCCCGCGTTCGACGCTCATCGCTTGGCGTTAGGGAGTTTTTCGCGCTGTTTCTTCCGGCGTTTCGGTGGCAGCGCCGAGTAGCCCACGGCCTTGACGAACGACTGCTGGCCGTACCCGCTGACGAGCATCCGCAATAGTGCGGCTTCCTTCTTCGAGGTGCCGTCGTAGGTGTAACAGTGCAGATCGCGTGCGAGCGGGTAGCCGCCCTCGGCGAGGTTCTCGCCGGGCACGTACTTCGTTCCCTGGAAGGTGAGCGCGATGGCCGGCACCGAGTCGTCGACGAACGCGAGCGCCATGTACGCGAGCGCGTTCGTCGAGTTGGTGACGATCTGTTTGACCTGCTGATTTTCACCTTTGCGGATGTCGACGCCGGGGATCGCGGCGTTCGGGTCGCCGAAGAGGTTGTTCCGGAAGGCGGTGTCGGTGCCGGACCCCTCAGAGCGCCCGACGACCTGGATCTCCGTGCTCGGACCGGAGTAGCCCGGCACCCCCCTCCAGTCGGTGATCTCGCCCTTGTAGATGGCTTTGAGTGTTTTCGCCGAGATCTCGCTGACGCCCGCTTCTTTGATCGCCTGACTGACGACGATCGGCTGGGCGTCGACGCCCACCACATGATCCTCGTACTTCGAGAGTTTCTTCTCCGCGAGATCGGGAAACTCGGCTTTCACCGGCGCGCTCGAATTGCCGAGATCGAGCCGACCGCTGCGCAGTTTTTCGAGACCGGTCCCCGAGTGGCTGAGACTCACGCTCACCACGATCGGCGGCGAGTCGCTCTTGGTCGCGTCGAAACCGTACAGTCCGGCCCAGTAGTCGGCGAGGCGCTCGTCGGTGTCGATGCCGTATTTGGTCGGTTTCCAGAACTTTCCCTCGGATGGGGCGGCGTTCGTTCCCCAGAACGAGGCGGCCCTGTCGACGACCGGGTACACCGTCGATGAGCCACCCGCCTTCAGGGTCGGCGCGTCGCCCGTTTCACCGCCCGAAGAATCGTTCGCGTCCGCGCTGTCCGGCGGCGTCGCGCTCGTGCTGATACAGCCAGCAAGCCCCGCGCACAGTCCGGCCCCGCCCGCCAGCACTGCGCGCCGACTCACAGGCGTTTCCTGCATCAGTCATCGCTAACCGCAGGGAGGATAAATACTCTACTATGAAATCTATATAGACGTGGGTACGGGCGCTACGATTCGTCGCCGTCGAAGCCGAGCGCCGCCGAGTTGATGCAGTAGCGCTTACCCGTGGGTTCCGGTCCGTCATCGAAGACGTGGCCGAGATGGCCGCCACAGGTCGCACAGACCACTTCGGTGCGCTCCATTCCGTGACTGGTGTCGCGCCGGAGCTCGACGTTCCCCTCGTCGGCGACGTCCGAGAAGCTCGGCCACCCCGTTTTGGACTCGAACTTGGTGTCCGAGGAGAACAGTTCGGTGCCACAGCCCGCACAGACGAAGGTGCCGTCGTCGTGCTGGTCAAGTAACTCGCCGCTGAATTTGGGTTCGGTGCCCTGCTCGCGCAGGATCTCGTACTCCTCGTCGGTCAGCACCTCGCGCCACTCCTCGTCGGTTTCTGGCAGTTCGCCGGTCGTCGCGGGTTCGTTCGACATACCGAACGGAGGGGACGCACGCTTTTGGCTGTTGTGGCGTGGCGGAGCGACCGCTGGGTGGGTCGTATTCGCTCGAAAATGCTCCGGCAGGGATTCGAACCCTGGTCATCACCGTGAGAGGGTGATATGATTGGCCGGACTACACCACCAGAGCACGCTTCGTGTCTGTACTCGATCGTAGCGACGAATCGGGTTTAACGGTTGCGCTTTTCCCTTACTCCTCATCGAACGGCGACCCGGTGGCCTCGGGTTCGTGGCCCGCGAGGCTCACGATGTTCTCGCGGCCGACGCGAAGCTTGCTCACACGGCCCTCCTCGGCCATCTCCGAGAGTAATGTACTCACCTTCGATTTCGACCAGTCGGTTTCGGACACGATGTCGCCCTGTTGCATCCGCCCGCCGTTGGCCTCGAGCAGTTCCTCGATATGGTCCGCGTCGCTCCTGAGGTCCGCAGCGCTCACCGTCGGCTCCGGCGGTGCGTCCGGTTCGTCGGCCGCGTCCTCGCGTTCGGTCTCTACGGCGGTCGCGTCCGTCGGCTCGTCGTCGGTGCTCTCGTCTCGAAACGGTATCGACGCCTCCGAACGCCCGACGACCACCGCACCGAGGAGGGCGACGACGGCGAGCGCCGCGACGATCCACACGAGCGGCGTGCCGGGGAGCGAATCACCCTCGGCCATCAGCGCCGACTCCTCGGTGAAGGCGATCCGTGGATGGCCGCCCGCGAACTGCGCCGGGCCGAAGTAGGTGAGCGAGTCGGTCACGTTCGCCGAGCCGTTGGCCGATGCGTCGGGTTCGGGGTCGACCTCGTCCCAGTCGACTTCGAGGTTCGGCCCGGCCCGGAACTCGATGGAGGTTCCCCGGGAGAGATACAGCCCGCTGTCGAAGCTCTCGCCGACCGGGTAGCCTCCCTCGGCGGTCGTGAAGTTCCGCCACACGAACGACATCTCGACGACGCCTGTCGCGTCCGGTCGCGAACTGACCTGCGCGTCACGGCTGAACCCTCGTGCGCTCATCGCCCGCCCGGTCGCGTTCGACCCCTCTGTGGTGAGCGCCGTCGCGCGCTCCCTGAAATCCGTGTACAGGGGTGTCTCCTCGTTCTCGAAGCGGTTGGCGTAGGCACGAAAGCGACTGATCTCGGTCTCGTTCCCGAGCGGTTGGTTGTAGCGCTGGGTCCAGCGCGCCGAGCCGTTCTCGTAGACCGTGACCACGAAGCGCGCCTCGTCGAACCCCGTCGCCGCCTCCGAACCGTTCGGTGCGGCCGTCTGCTGTGCGTCGCCGACCGCTATCGCGGGAACGACGAGCGCTCCCAGCGCTATCGCGGCGACGAGACCGAGCAGCCACACCCGCGTCATCCATCGTAGATGACCGGACCATCATATAAAAACGCTGTGACCCCGGCCCCTTCGGGCGAATCAGGGTGCGAGCCGGTTCTTCCGGCCCTTCATGTGCTCGTCGTAGTGGGCGAAGGTGAGCGGACACCACTCGGCGGCGAGGTCCAGAATTTCCTCGGTCAACTCCCGAATCTCCCACTGGCTGTCGGCGGCCGCGCGCATGTCCGCGACGTGCATCAGCATCCGGACGTTCATCGAGAACACCATATTCACCTCCGTGCCGATCGGCAGCACGAATCGGGCGTCCTCGGGCGGCATCCCGGTATCGAGCAGCTCCTGATAGCTCTCGACCGACCCGACGACCGACTCCCGAAAGACCTGCTCGCGTTTTTCCACCACCTCCTCGTCGGCCGCGCCGCCGCGCTGGTTGCGGCCCACCCAGTCGGGATCGGTCGCCGACGGCGGCGTGACGACCATCGCACCCTCACGCACCTCCGCCGGATCGACCTCGTCGAAGGCGACGTAGCGCATCGACTGTACGTCGAAGGAGACGTGGCGATGACGGGTGAGCTGGGCCATGCACGAGCGGCTGACGCCCTCGACGGCGAAGGTGGCTTGGGGGTGCTCGAACGGGCCGAAGTGGCCGTGGTCGAGCAGGTGGCCGATGAGCGTGCGCTTTTTCTCCTCGATGGTGTCGCCCTCGACGGTCGCCATCGTCTCCGCGAACGACTGCTCGCCGACGAAACCGGACGAATAGTCGTTGCGCGCGCCGATACAGACCACTCTCTCGGGGTCGTCGGTCGCTTCGAGCAGGCGGACGTCCATACCGAAAGCGATACAGCCCGATGTAATATCCTGTCGATCAGCGCCCGCTCACGACGGTTCGGGGCCCGGCGGTGCTCTCCCGGTCAGCCGAGTCGAATCCGTTCCGGCGGCCGACCCGTTCTTCGTACCGAACACGTCCGTGTCGATGCTGGTGCTGTAGCCAGCGCCGTCGAGCGGCACTCGTACTGTGGTGTCGCCGGGGAGGTCGAGGACGGCGACGAGCGACACCCGGAGGTCGGTGTGCTGGTCGCGCTCGACGTGGCTGACCCACCAGTCGTCGAGCTTGCGATTGCGGATGGCCGCGCTCGTCCGAACCGTCCGCTCGCCGCCGGGTGGAATCACCGTGCCCCGACCCGTGGTTCCGTTGGCGACGGCGATGTCGTTCATCGTGACGGTGTAGTCGATTCGACTCACCGGAATCGGGATCTCACTCGGGTTTTCCACCCCGAGAGCGATGTCGAGCGGCGTCGTTTCGGGAGTCACGGTCCCCCACGTCGCGGTCGTTCGATCGACCACCAGCACGGGGTCGTCAATCAGCGGCAGGCTCGCGTTTATCGGCCGTGGCTCGCTCGCGTTCAACGCGCCCGTGATGTCGGTGGTCACCGTCCGGTTCTCGCTCACCCGCTCGGTACCGAATACCGGCACGTCGACGCTCGCCCCCGTGGTGAGTCGCGTTCGCTCGCCGCGCGCGACGTGACTCGCCCACCACGCGGGAACTTTTCGGTTGTCGATGGCGGTCGTGAAGTTCACGGATGTCTCGCCGGCGGCGATACGAAACCCCTCCCGGCTTCCGTTCCCCATCACGATGCCGTTCATCCGCACCGAGTGATCGACCGTCGCGTTCCCGAGGCTGACCCCGACCGGGTTCGGGTTCGCCACGGCGAGTTCGGTCGTGACGAGCGTCGTCGAGTCGTTCACGCCGGAAAACCGGCTTTCGGTCCCCTCGACCGTCGGGCGCTCGACGGCGAGGACGGCCACACCGCCGACCGCTGCGAGGACGACGAGAGCGAGCACGGCGGCACGCGTGCGATTCATTGGCTGCACTGTTCGTCGAGAGGAGAAATAGGCTGTCGGTTGCTCGCCGTGATGGAACGAACTAAGTCCCCGCCGGTGATAGCGCCGCTATGTCCACATCCGTCGGGACCGACCGCGGCGTCGGCTTCGCCGTGCTGTTCGTGATGCTCGCGCTCGCCGGCGCGCTCGTCGCGCTCGTCGCCGGATTGCTCGAAACCCAACTCACCGCCGCGTGGGGCTTCGCCGCGGCGTCGCTCGCCGGTGCGATCGCCATCGCCGCGATCCATCTGTCGGGCTGACCTCGGCCCGCCACAAAGCGTTAAGAACGTCACGACCGTAGTCTTCGTAATGACCGACTTCACCGACGAGGACCGGCGGATTCTCGCGTACCTCCACGACAGCGTTTCCCGTGGGGAGCGCTACTTCCGCTCGAAGAACATCGCCGACCAGCTCGGGCTGACCGCCAAACAGGTCGGCGTCCGGCTGCCACGGCTGGCCGAACAGTCCGAGGACATCGACATCGAGAAGTGGAGCCGCGCGAAGTCGACCACGTGGCGCATCACGCCCGGCTGAAAGCGAGCGCTTCGGCGGATTTTTACCGACTGACTTCCTAACCGAGTCATGACTGTCCGGGTCGAACGCACCTTCGAACTCGACGCCTCGCCCGACGAAGTCTGGGAGTTCATCGCCGACCCGGGCAAGCGCGCCCAGCCCATCAGCGTCGTCGAATCGTTCGACATTCACGACGAAACCCACGCCACGTGGCACATTTCACTCCCCATTCCGTTCGTCAACCGCACCATCGCCGTCGAGACCGAGGACACCGAACGCGACCCACCGACCCACATCGAGTTCGTCGGGCGCTCGCGGGTACTCCGGGTCGTCGGCGAACACGACCTCGAAGCCGTCGACGGCGGGACGCGCCTGCGAAACCGCTTCACCGTCGAGGGGAAGATGCCCGGCGTCGAGCAGTTCTTCAAACGCAACCTCGACGACGAACTCGACAACCTCGAAACCGCCATCCGCGAGGACGCGGCGATCGAGAACTGAATGCGCCTCGCCTGCTGTCAACACGCCGTTGACGCCACGCCCGACGAGAACGTCGAGTGCGCGCTCGCGGCTATCGCCGAGGCTGCCGACGCGGGTGCGGACCTCGTTTGCCTGCCCGAGATCTTCAACGTGGGGTATTTCGCGTTCGATGCCTACGAGCAAGAAGCCGAGTCGCTCGCCGGGCCGACGCTCGCACGAGTCGCCGACGCGGCGCGCGAACACGACGTTGGCGTGCTCGCCGGCTCCATCGTCGAGGACCTCGCGGCGAGCGCGCGCGACGGGTTCGACACCCCGAGCGAGGCGGGACTGGCGAACACGTCGGTGTTCTTCGACCGCGCGGGCGAGCGCCGGGCGGTCTATCGCAAACACCACCTCTTCGGCTACGAATCGAAAGAGGCCGAGTTGCTCGTGCCGGGCGAGTCGCTCGGACTGACCGAGTTCGAGGGCTTCACCGTGGGGATGACGACCTGCTACGACCTGCGCTTTCCCGAACTCTACCGGGAACTCGTGGACGCGGGTGCGACCCTGATTCTCGTCCCGAGTGCGTGGCCGTACCCGCGCGTCGACCACTGGCGGCTGCTTCCCAGAGCGCGCGCCGTCGAAAATCAACTATTTGTGGCGACCTGCAACGGCTCCGGGCGCTTCGGTGAGACGGAGCTCTGTGGGCGCTCGGCGGTATACGACCCGTGGGGCGAGGTGCTCGCAGAGACCGATGAAGGGCCAGCCGTCGTCACTGCCGACGTCGACCCCGAGCGCGTGAGCGAGGTGCGCGAGGAGTTCCCGGCGTTGGGCGACCGGCGATAGTCGCGACCGAGGAGAGAAACGAGGGACTTATCAGGCGTGCGTGTCTTCGTTCATCTGCCGGTACGTGACGCTTTTCTCGTCGCAGCCGGCAACACAGCGCCCGTCGCGCCGCGCACCCCCACTCGAATCCGGATTCGCCCCTCGCGGTCCCACTCCGTCTCTCACGAGCGCCACTTCGTTAGTCGCGACTGTGTGAGGGCTCCGACGGTCGAAAGGACAACCCCTTTATCCGGCTGCCGGGGTGTGATACGTATCGATGATGAACGCCAGCGCACGCCCGCTCGACCAATGAGAGTCGAGCGGCTCGATTTCGAGACGTGGGAGGAGGGACTCCCCGAGCGTGGCTTCGAGGTCTTTCACACCTCCGAGGCGCTGTCGGTGCTCGACCGACACGCGCCCGGCGAGTGCTACCTTCTCGGGGGGTATCGCGGCGAGCAACTGGTGGCGATGGTACCGCTGTTCGTCCGGCACACGGGCGGGCTGCGCATCGTCTCCTCGCCGCCGCCCGGCATGGCCGTCCCCAACCTCGGCCCGCTCGTCATGCCGACCAGCCCGAAACAGCGCAAACGGGAGAAGGTGAACCGTGAGTTCACCGAGGAGCTTCTGGGGGTGCTCGACGCCGACGCGCCGCGGACGCTCGTTCGCCTCCTCTGTCCGCCCGACTACGCCGACCCGCGTCCCTATCGCTGGAACGGGCTGTCGGTCGAGCCAGCGTTCACCTACCGCCTCGCAGTCGACACCGACCCCGACGACCTCATGGACTCGTTCAGCCGCAGCCTCCGCCGGGAGATCCGTTCGGGGATGGATCTCGACATCGACATCGAGACGAGTGGTGTCGGGGGCGGCGAGACGGTCTTCCGTGAGACCGCCGAGCGCTACGCCGAGCAGTCGGAGGCGTTCGGCCCGACGTGGCCCTACGTTCGGGACGTCATCGAGGAGCTGGGCGAGCGCAGTCGGGTGTATGTCGCCCGCGCCGACGGCGAGTATCTGGGTGGGGTGATCGTGCTGTTCTCGAACGACGCGGCGTACTACTGGCTCGGCGGTGCGCGCGCGACCCACGAGAACGTCAGCATCAACAGCCTGCTCCACTGGCGGATCATCAACGACATCGCAGAGAACCCGCCCATCGATTCCGTGAACCAGTACGACCTCGTGGGCGCGAACACCGAACAGCTCTGTCGGTACAAATCGAAATTTGGTGGGGAGCTGACTCCGTACTACACCGTCGAATCGGGTGGAGTGGCGATGGACGCCGCGAAAGGTGCCTACGGGCTGGTCAACCGGGTCACGGAACGGCTCTAGCGCTCCGGCGTCGGCGGGTCGGGGCGTCGCGGTGGATCCTCGTGCGAGAGGCCCGCCACCGCATCGGCCCCGTCGGGGCTGGTGGCGAGTTCGACGATGACGTCGGTGAGGTTCACCTTGTCGGCCATGAACGCGTCGCGCTTTTCGGACCATTTCTCGGCGAGATCGTCGTCGGCGAGCAGCGATTCGGCGCGCTCGATAGCCTGCTCGAAGGAGGCGATGTTGAATATCAGTCCCTCGTCTTCGAGTTCGATGAAGTTGCCCATGTCCGCCTCGCCCACGAAGGAGTTCGACCGGATGGCGGGCGTCCCCAGGAGGGCGGCCTCGGTGACCATCGTCTGCGTGTCGGCCACGAGGAGGTGGGCCTCACTGAGTGCGTCGTGTAACAGTCCTGGGTGGAGGTCGAACGGGCGCGCGTCGATCCCCTCGAAATCCATACTGTGGCTCTCGTCGGAGATGAACACGGTCGCGTCGTCGGCGAGACGTTCGATGAGTTCGCGCCGCTCGGCCGGCCCGATGCCCGAGTGGCTGACGTCGTGATGCGAGCCGAAGGCGTTGAACCGACAGATGACGTATTTTTCGTCCGGCGCGACGCCGAGCTGGTCGCGGATGTCCTCGCGGGCGGTGAACACGTCGGGGTGGAGGTACGCACACTCCTTGAACCCGCGAAAGCGGTAGTGATTCGGTCCCAGATCCTTGCCGAAGGCGGCCGGCGTGAGGATGGTGTCGGCGAACGGCCGCGAGACGGCGTGGTCGAGCGACGTCGGCTCCGAGTCGAGAATCAGCGTCACCGGCGTGCGCGAGAGCGCGCCCGCGTGGGCCGCGTACGCACCCATTCCGAAGATGCGGTCGGGCGAGTACCGCCGCGTCTGCCTGAGTATCGAGAGGTAGTGGCGAGGGAGCTGATACAGGAGCGAACGTTTTTCGGTCGCTAGCCGACCGTACAACCGGTACGGGAGGTCGTGGTAGTCGAGTAGTTCTTTCGTGCAGCCGTAATCCCGAGCGAGAATCAGCACCTCGTGACCGCGCTCGTCGAGAGCTGCGACGGCGTGTTTGTAGAGGTGGACGTGCGCAGGAGTGTTCGTAAAGAACAGATAGTTCATTCCGTCGTACTGGTAGCGACGAACTCGACGCTCCTAAACACGTCGGTCCACTCACCGTATCGTGTCGTTCGTTCCGTGGCACTTGCGCCGTCCTCGTCCGACGAGCCATCCGTGAGCGGTGTGTGACGCGGATTTCGGTGCGCTCACTCGTCCGTGGTTCGCTCGGGCGAAGCCGTTAGTCATATACGACCGGCCTGCGCCACTTGAAGCGATACGCTCACACGCTGTCGAACGAAACCCATGACACGAACGATTCGAACCGCAGGGATGGTACTGGTTGTATTGCTTTCGGCGGCCGTCGGCGGCGTCGCCCTCGGCGGAACGGCGGCCGCGCTCGACGAGGGCGCGGGCGCGACGTACCCGTTGACGCCCGGCTCGAACACGCTCGGCACGTTCGTCTACGTCGCCAGACCCGGCGATGCCGTGGCCGAAAACGGCATCAAGGAGATAACGCTCGACGTGAGCGAGGGCGCAAGCGTCGCCAACGTGACCGACGACGACGTGTTCATCGCGGTGCGTGGCGGCAAGCGCATCGAGATCGCCGAGAACAACAGCGATATCGTCGAGGTCTCGAACATCAGCGTCTCCTCGAATCAAGCCGGTGACGAACTCACCATCACGCTTCCGCGGCCGGTTCGCCCACGGTTCGCCTCGGACAGCCCGAACACCGGGGCCGAAATCGCCGTCAAGGTGGGGAACTTCACGACACCGAGCCAGCCGGGCACCTACCCGATAAACGGCACGCTCACCGACCCCTCGGGAACGACCGACGGACCGGCGACGGTCACATACTCGGTGAGTTCACCGCAGATATCGATGGAAAATCAGGACCTCTCACAGTTCAGCGACCAGCAGACGCTCAACGTCTCGGCGGCGGTCCCGGGTGGCGGCTACGTCGGCGTGTTCACGAAAGCGCCGAACGGCTCACCCGGGAAACTCGTCGGTGCGACGAACGTCTCCACCACGCCGGCCGCACAGAACTACACCATCGACGTGGGCGGCAACGTCTCCGAGAGCCAGCAGCTCATGGCGGTCGCCTACACCGAGTCGTCGGGACGCTCCGCGGGCACCCGTGCGGGCGAATCATTCGACCCGAGCGCAGACCAGCCCCTCAGGGTCAACGGGACGCTCGTGAACGCGACGGCGAACGTCTCGACGCTCGACGTGGACGGAAAGGTCGAATCCGGTGGCGAGTACCCACAGGGTGCGCGGCTGTACTTCCCACAGGCCGAGTCGGGCACGAGCTATCAGGTCCGGTCGGTCGACGGAGGTGAACTCGGCTCCGCCGCGACACAGTTCCAGACGGGCGCGAACGGGACGACGGTCCTCGACACGAGCGACCTCTCGGAGGGACAGTACGCCATCACGCGTATCGACGACGACTCGCTCGTGAGCCTCGACAACGACAGCACGACCGGTCCACAGGACGACAGCATCTTCATCACCGGCCAGCAACAGACCACGCAGGCCACCACTCAGGCGAGCGGTACGGACGCCGCGACCGATGGCCAATCCGGTGGCGACGAAACGGCGGCTGGCGACGGGACGGACGCCGCAGCCGGCAACGACTCCGGGAACGGCAGCGGCTCGGACGACAGCAGTTCGTCCGGTCCCGGCTTCGGCATCGCCGTGGCCGTCGTCGCGTTGCTCGGCGCGGCGCTGCTCGCAACGCGGCGCGACCGCTGAATCGGCCGCTGTCGTCGTCACGAACGTCCGATTTTTCGCCGTTCCGACATCCGGGAACGGAGCCCGTAGTGGCTTGCGCTACCACGACACATGGATGCGAACCGATAGAAATGAGTACGATGCGGCTGACAGCTACACCTACGAGGGAGCCATCCCGTGATCCGAGCGGCCGAAATCGGCCGTTGTATCCGTCACGAGCGGCTCTCGGAGACCACACAATGAGGGATCTACAGCCATGACGACGGCACGGCGCAGCGTATTCATGATTACCGTAGTGCTCGTTTCGGCACTCGTCGGCGGCATCGCCTTCACAGGATCGGCGGCAGCGCTCAACTCTGATACCGCGGCACCGTACCCGCACTCGCCCGGAACGAACGCGGCCGAGTTTCCCGTCTCGGTCGTCGCCCAGTCGAGCGACGCCATCACGCAAAACGGCATGAAGTCGATGACGCTCGACTTCGGTGCGAGCAGCGGGTTCGACGGGAGCGTCGGCAACGTCAGCGCGAGTTCGGCCTCGGTCATCGTCGCCAGCTCGGACGGGCAGCGGACGGTCGATCCCGCGAACGTCTCGACGACGCAGAACGGACAGATCACGCTCACCTTCCAGCAGCCGGTGTCGGTCGGTGCCGGCGACCGCATCGTCGCCGACGTCCCGAACGTGACGACACCCTCGGCCGACGGGAGCTACACGATCGGCGTCTCGGCGACGACGCCCTCGGGCACGACCGACGGTCCGGTGACCGACGACTACCGGGTCGCGAGCGCGTCGCTTTCGTTCCCGAACCAGAGCGCCTCGCAGTTCAGCGCGAACCAGTCGGTGAACGTCTCGGGCGTCATTCCGAACGCAGGCTACATCGGCGTGTTCACCGTCGCCGACAACGGCTCGCGCGGGGAGCTGGTCGGCAGCACCGAGCCCATCATCGCGCTGTACAACCAGCGCAACTACACCGTCAATCTCAACGGGAACGTCGACGAGAGCCAGCAGCTGATGGCCGTCGCCTACTACGAGACCAGCGGCGATACGCAGTCCGACCGGCTGAACGGCACGTTCGATCCGAACGAGGACGCCGTCGTGACGAACAACGGCCAGCCGGCGAACACGACCGGCTTCGTCACCACCGTCGACGCCGACGGGCGCGTCGAATCCGGCAGCGAGTACGACCAGGGGGCACGGCTCTACTTCGGACAGGGCGAGCCGAGCACGGGCTATCAGCTCCAGACGGTCGAGAACGGCAGCGCCGGCCGCACCGTGACACAGTTCGAGACCGCCGCGAACGGCTCGGCCACGCTCGATACCGGCGAACTGGAGCAGGGTCAGTACGTCGTCACGCGCATCGACGACGGCTCGGTGGTCAGCCTCGACAACGACAGCACGACCAGCCCACAGGACGACAGCATCTACATCACCGGCCAGCAGTTCACCGAGGCGACCGCCACGACCGGCAGTAGCGGCGGTGGCTCGAACGCCTCCGGTGACTCGAACGCGAGCGCCGGCAACGAAAGCGGCGCTGGCGACAACGGCTCCGGAAACGGCAGCGGTTCGGGCGACAGCAGTTCGTCCGGTCCCGGCTTCGGCATCGCCGTGGCCGTCGTCGCGCTGCTCGGCGCGGCGCTGCTCGCAACGCGGCGCGAGTAATCGACCTGTCGCTTCGATTCCGACGAACGGATTTGTCTCGACCGAGTTCTTCCATCCGATGACAGCATCGCAACTCCGACCGACGGGACTCACGGGCGAACTACTCGGGAAGACGCTCGGCTACGCCCGCGAGCGCGACTACACCGGCTGGGACTACGGCGACGGGATGAGCAGCCGGCTGTTGCAGGCGCTGCCCGTCGAGAACAAGTGGGTGAACCTCGCGGTCCAGGAGACCATCAAGCGCGCGCCGGTCAACGTGCGCCCGCTCTTTCTCGTCGAGCAGCGGCGCAACTACAAGGGCACGGCTCTATTCACGATGGCGAACCTCACGGCCCACAGGCTGGGTCTCGGCGAGAAGGGCGGCGTCGACTACGAACGGGAGGCGCGCGCCCTCGCCGATTGGCTGATCGCGGAGCGCACGCCGGGCTACGCGGGCTTCTGTGGCGCACACCGCCACGAGATCCAGCATCTCGACATCAAGGGCCTGCCCTCCTACCCCGACATGGTCTCGACGTCGTACGCGGTGCGGGCGCTGCTCGCGGCCCACGACGCCGATCTCGATACTGGCGACGTCGACTACGCCGAGGTCGTGCGCTCGGTCGCCGACTTCATCGACGAGGACCTCGAATACGAGGAGATCGACGAGGGCGCGCGGATGAAGTACGTCCCGGCGTGGTCGTCGGACCACTATACCCTCAATGCGGTCGCGCTCGGCGGCGTGACGCTGCTCGAACTCGGCGCGCGTTTCGGCGAACCACACCGCGAGCGCGGCGAGAAACTCCTCGACTACGTGGTCTCGCGCCAGCGGCCGGAGGGCGGGTGGATGTACCGCGACCCGCCCTCGGCGTCGCATCTGTCGATGGACAGCCACCACAACGGGTTCGTCATCGAGTCGCTGCTGCGCCATCGCGAACTCACCGGCTCCGACAGGTACTCCGAGGTGCTCGACGACGCACTCGCGTTCTATCGGGAGGACCTCTTCGAGGACGACGGCGCGCCCAACTGGGACGAGTCCAACAGATATCCACGGGACATTCACGCGGCCGCACAGGGCATCATCGTCTTCAGCCGCGCCGGCGAGTTCGCGGCCGCCGAGCGCGTCATCGACTGGGTGCTCGGGACGCTGTACGTCGGCGACGGGAAGTTCCGCTACCGGCGCGAGCGGTTCTTCACCAAGCGGGTCACGCTGATGCGGTGGTGCGAGGCGTGGATGGCGTACGCGCTGGCGACCTATCTCGACCAGCGCGCCGCGAGCGAGTGATGCGAGTTTCCCAACCGGTGAGATAGTTTCGTCGCCGCTCACCGCGAACAGCGCCGATCGCTTTCGACAGATTTGATAAGCCTGCTGGCGAAGGTGGGGTAATGATGCCGCCGCTTTATATACGGGATCGGTTACACAGAGGGGCGGTGCTGTGAGCGACGCCTCGACGACCGACGGTTCGTCGGTCCCGGAACCCGGCGAGCCGAAACGGAGAGCGAGCCGATGACCGACGGGACGACCGTGACCATCGTGCTCGGCACGCGCCCGGAGATCATCAAGCTCGCGCCCGTCATCGACGCCTGCGAAGAACGAGGGATCGCCTACAGCGTCGTCCACACCGGCCAGCACTACTCCGAGGAGCTGGATACGGTCTTTTTCGACCAGCTCGAACTGCCGACGCCCGACCACAACCTCGGCGTCGGCTCCGGTTCCCAGAGCGAGCAGACCGGCGCGATGATCCCCGCCATTGAAGCTGTCCTGCTCGACGAGCAGCCCGAGCTCGTCCTCGTCCAGGGCGACACGAACTCCGTGCTCGCGGGGGCCATCGCCGCGAGCAAGCTCGAGTGCGAAGTGGGCCACGTCGAGGCCGGCCTGCGCAGTTTCGACAGAAGCATGCCCGAAGAAGTCAATCGCGTGCTCGCCGATCACGCCGCCGACTACCTCTTCGCGCCGACCGAACAGGCCGCAAACTATCTCCACGAGGAGGGTATCCCCGACGAGCGCGTCCATATCACTGGCAACACCATCGTCGACTCGGTGATGGGCTACCGCGACCTCGCGGCCGAGAAGAGCGCTGTCCTCGACGAACTCGGTCTCGACGCCGGCGAGTTCTGTCTCCTGACTGCCCACCGCGCCGAGAACGTCGACGACCGTGAGCGCTTCGAGAGCCTGCTCGACGGCGTGGCACGCTTCGCCCGTGAATCGGATCTCGACGTCGTCTATCCGGTCCATCCGCGCGCTGCGGAGCGCCTCGCTGCGTTCGACATCGGGATGCCAGCGGAGATCACGCCCATCGACTCGCAGGACTTCCTCGATTTCCTCCGGCTCGAAAGCACGGCCACGCTGGTCCTCACCGACTCCGGGGGTGTCCAGGAGGAGACCTGCATCCTCGGTACGCCCTGTGTCACCCTTCGGGACAACACCGAGCGGCCCGAGACGGTCGATGTCGGTGCGAACCGCGTCATCGGCATCGGTCCCGAGAGCATCGTCGCCGGGGCGCGCGAAGCGCTCGACAGCCCGAACGATTGGGAGAACCCCTTCGGCGACGGGCGGAGCGCCGAGCGGATCCTCGACATCGCGAATCTCGGGCCGACCACGTCGGTCGAGGAGGTGTGCGGATGAGTTCGGTCTGTGTTCACGGGCTGGGCTACATCGGTCTACCGACGGCGGCGATGCTCGCCAACAGTGGCCACGATGTCACCGGCTACGACGTCGATGCGGACCTGCTCGACCGGCTCGACAGCGGCGACGTTCCCGTCGACGAACCGGGTCTCGGCGAGTTCGTCACCGACGCGCTCGCGGGGAGTCTGTCGGTCTCGGACGAGGTGCCACCCGCCGACTACCACCTCGTCTGTGTGCCGACGCCGCTCGACGGCGACCGTGCAGATCTCGCCTTCGTCGAGAGCGCCGCCGAGGCGGTCGCCGAGGTGCTCCGGGCGAACGACACGGTGATCCTCGAGTCCACAGTGCCGCCGGGGACCACGGTCGAGACGGTCGCACCGATTCTCGAAACCTCGGGGCTGTCGGTCGGCGAGTTCTCGCTCGCGTATTCGCCCGAGACGGTGCTTCCGGGGAGCGTCATCGCTGAACTGCGCGCGAACGACCGCGCGGTCGGCGGCATCGACGAGCGGTCGGTCGAGCGCGCGGCGGCACTTTATGATTCCTTCGTCGAGGGCACACTCAGGAAGACGGCGAACCCGACGCTCGCGGAGTTCGTCAAACTCATCCAGAACACCTACCGCGACGTGAACATCGCGCTCGCCAACGAGCTGGCGATGATCGCCGCCGACTACGACCTCGACTCGCGCGAGGCAATCGCGCTGGCGAACCACCACCCCCGGGTAAACCTCCACCAGCCGGGACCCGGTGTGGGCGGTCACTGCATCCCCATCGACCCGCTGTTTTTGGGGCAAGACTCCCAAAAAATTGACCTCATCGAGCGCGCCCGCGCGATCAACGACGGGATGGCCGAGTACGTCACCGACCTGCTGGAGAGCCATCTCGATTCGCTCGCCGACTCCTCGGTAGCGGTCCTCGGCGTCGCCTACAAGGGCAACGTCGCCGACGCGCGCGAGAGTCCGGGCCTGCGCCTCGCGGAAGTGCTCCAGACCCGGACGCAGGTGGCGGGAGCCACCGGAACGAGCGAGGCGGGCGTCGACGTGCGCCTCACCGATCCACACGTGGCCGACCAGCGGTTCGCGCTCGCGCCCCTCGACGAGGCGCTTTCGGGGGCGGACGCGATCGTCATCGCCACCGACCACGACGAATACACCGAACTGGACCCTGTCGAAATCGCAGCGCAACTCGACGGAGATGTCGTCATCGATGCGAAAGGACTGCTCGACGCCGCCGCGTGGGAGGCGGCCGGACTGCAGGTCGTCCGGCTATGAGCGGTCACGGGGAGCACGCCGCGAGCACGCCCGCCGCACGAACGCGGCCGGTGCGGGCGTGGATCGACCTCGTGAGTCCGTCCCACCCCTTCTTTTTCGCGGCACTCGCCAAACGGCTCGACGGGGTTGCGGTGGCGACCACGGTCAGAGAGAAAACCGAGACCGTCTCGCTCGCCCGCGAGGTGGGGTTCACCCACCGCGTCGTCGGCCGGGATTTCGACAACTCGTTGGTCAGAAAGGTCGGTATTCCGCTCCGAACCGCACAGCTGGCCATCGAGGCGCCCGACTGCGACGTGTCGCTGTCTTCGCGCAACGCGATGTGCGTGCTTGCCTCCAAGGTTCGAGGGATTCCCTCGATACACTTCACGGACAACGACATCACCGCTCACATCGACGGTCTCTGGGTCGAAGAACTGTATAATCGCTTCGAGGCCGCCGCGACCCACAACGTCGTGCCGCGGGCGTTCGCGACCGAGGAACTCACGCGGTGGGGCGCGGATGCCGATTCGATACACACCTACGACGGCTACAAAGAGGACGTCTACGTCGCCAACTTCGAGCCGGATTCGACCTTTCCCGACCAGCTCCCGTTCGCGAGCGGCGAGTACATCGTCGTGCGCCCGGAGGCGCTGACGGCGGCGTACGTCGACGCCGATTCCATCGTACCCGACCTGCTCGCGGCGGCCACGGAGCGCGACATCGGCGTCGTCTATCTCCCGCGCGGGCGCGGCGACGAAACGCACGCCCACGACTACCCGGAGAGCGCGGTGTACGTTCCGGATGGGGCGGTCAACGGGTTGCAACTGGCGTGGCACGCCCGCTGTGTGCTCACCGGTTCGGGAACGATGTCTCGCGAGGCAGCCTGCATGGAGAAGCCCGCGGTATCGTTCTTCCCGAACACCCTCTTATCGGTCGATCAGGAACTCGTCGCCGACGGGCGCATCTTCCACTCGCGAGATCCCGTGAAGATAATCGAACACATCGCCGCGCTCGACGAAAGCGACGTCGCGCCTGACCGTGAGCGCGCGCGTGCGGTGCGCGACGAGGTCGTCGAACTCACGGGTGAACTGATTCGGTTGTGTGGGGAGCGATGAGCGACGACAACCCCTTCGCGCCGGCGAACGTGCTGGAGCGCGGCCTGACGTGGGCACGGGAGCGCGGCTACGCCGGCTGGGACCCTTACGACGGGTTGAACAGCCCGTACGCGAAACCGTTCAAGAAGCACTGGTTCACCCGGCTCGCGTGGATGCACGCGGTGAACCGCTCGCCGATAGAGCTACGGGAGATGCTGTCGATCCCCAAACAGCGCAACCCGAAGGGCATCGCGCTGTTCGCGCTCTCGTACCTCTATCGCTACGAGGCGACGGGCAACGAGGAGGACCTGGCCGAGGCCGAGCGGTTGCTCGCGTGGCTCCGCGAGCATCCGTCGCCGTCGTTCGACTACCCCTGCTGGGGGTACAACTTCGACTGGCAGAACGCGAGAAAGTTCTACCTGCCGGCGTACGGCCCGTCGGTGGTCGTGACGGTCTTCTGTGCGCAGGCGTTCGTCCATCACCACCGTCTCACGGGCGACGAGGACTCCCTCTCCACCGCCGAGGGGGCCTGCGAGTTCATCCGCAACGAGATCAACACCCGCGGGGTCGTGGGCTACGACGCCTACACCTACACCACCGACGACGAGTTCGTCGTCATCAACGTCAACGCACTCGCCGCGCGATTGTTCGCGCTGGTCGCCGCCGAAAACGGCGACGAGAGTTTGATGAAACGGGCCGACGGTCTCGTGGAGTTCGTCCTCACCGCACAGGAAGAGAGCGGCGCGTGGCACTACTCGATGCCGGCCGACCGCTCGCACATCAGCCACGACAACTTCCATACGGGGTTCGTGCTCGAATCACTCAGAGAGTACCTCGATGCGGGCGGCGACGTCCCGGGGACCGAGGCGGCCTATCGGCGCGGCCTCGACTTCTACCGAGAGAACCTCTTCGAGGACGACGGTGCGCCGAAGCTCGAACACGACCAGACCTACCCTCACGACGCCCACGCCGCCGCTCAGTCGATCCGCACGTTCGTCCGCGATGGGGGATCCGAAAGCCTCGAAATGGCCGAACAGATCATCGACTGGAGCATCGACGAACTGTTCGATCGAGCGGGCTACTTCTACCGTCGGCGCGGGCGATACGTCGACGACGAAACCCCCTACATCCGCTGGAGCCAGGCGTGGATGTGCTTCGCGCTCGCCTCGGCGGTGCGCCAGCGTACCGAAAGCGAGCGGAGAGCACGATAGCATCGACGACAACACAAAACCCACATATTCGACGGGCGGGTTTTCAGGACAATGACCGGTGTTCTCGGCGGGACGGTCACTGGCGAACCGTTCCGGGCGATGACGGAGGCGATACAGTTCGAGCCGTGGTACGAGACCGAGCGCTTCGAGGAGGGCGAGTCGAGTCTCGGTCTCGTTCACCACGGCGAGCGCGACCCGCTCGGCAGCGCCGCGTGGGAGGGCGAGAGTCGCGCGGGCGTCGTCCACGGCGCGCTCGTCGGCCGCGAACACACCAATACAGAAAATCTCGTCGAGCGCGTTCTCGATTCCCCCCACGAGACGCTCCGCGAAGTGGACGGCCCGTTCGCGCTTGCGTGTGTGGATTTCGACGCCGAACGGTTCGTGTTGGCGACGGATAAACTCGGCACGCGGCCGTGTTATTACACGCTCGAAAACGGACTGGCGTTCGGCTCGTCGGTGGCCGCGCTGCTCACCGGTCTCGACGACCCGCAACTGGACGAACAGGGCGTGAGCGACCTGCTCATGATGAGCGGTCTCTGGGGCGAGCGGACGCTCGTCGAGGGCGTGCGCGCGCTCGCACCCGCGTCGGTCCTCGAATACGAAGATGGTGAGGCCTCGATCGAGCGCTACTGGAAACCCGACTACGAGAGCGCGCCGACCGACGGCTACATCGACGACCTCGTCGACGTCTTCGGGGCGGCGATGGCCGATGCGGCGACCACGATGGACGGCGACGTGGGCGTGTGGCTCTCCGGTGGACTCGACAGCCGAACGCTGGCGGCCGAACTCGCCGGCCATAGCGACGAGTTCGACTCCTTTCGCGCCTACACCTACGACGCGAACCCCCGCGGCGGCGGCAACCCCGAACTCGCCGCCGACATCGCCGACCGCCTCGACATGGGCTTTTCGGAGGTCGAGATCTCACCCGACCGGTTCGTGCCGATCCTCGACGACGCCATCGACCGGACCGACGGAATGGTCGGCTGGGCAACGCTGTTGCCGCTGTCGGCGACCTACAACCTGCCCGAGGCCAACGCCGACGTGATGCTCGAAGGCGCTGGCCAAGGTGGACTGATGGGCCATCACGTCCGGCGTCGCCACATCGAGCGGTGCGATTCGGCGGTCGATTCGCTATACCGGAGCGAAGCCGGTGCGAGCCGCGAGCGCGTGCGCTCGCTCATGACGACCGATGTCGATCCGCTCGATTCGTTCCGAGAGACCGTCGCGGGGAGCGACGAGACACAGCGAAAGAAGGTGATCCTCGACGCCCACTTCGCCAACCACTACGGGCGCGGCGAGTACGCGAGCACGCGCCTCGCACAGACGAAGACCGGCGTGCGCGCGCCCATCGTCCACGGCGACCTCATCCAGCACGCCGCCCGCCTCCCCACCACCTACCGAATGGGCACAATCCCGCTGACGAACGGCTACGTCCCGCACGGGGTGACGAAACCGAAACTCGCGCTGACGCGGGCAGCGGGAAAGGGGATGGGCGACGTGCGCTACGAGCGCACCGGCGTCGCGCCCAAGCACTCCTATCCGGTCCACGTCGGCGGGTTCGTGGCGACGACCTCGCTGGGACGCCTGCGCTCGTCGACCACCTACGGTGGCCAGCGCCTGCCCGACATCTGGTATCGACGCCACGACAGCCTGCGCGATCGCCTCGACGACTTGCTCGCCGGCGCGTGCGAGCGATCCTTTCTCAATGGCGACGAGATACGACGCCTGCGGCGCGAGCACCTCGCGGGCGAGGCAAACCACATGTCGGGCGTGCTCTCGCCGGTCACGACGCTCGAATCGTGGCTTCGGCGACATCTCGACCCCTGACGAGTTCCGGTTACCAGAAGACACTTATTGGCGACACGGCTCTCTTCGAGTAGTGGCAGCGTCGTACCTCGCCATCAGTGACTTTTCGGGCGGCGTCAGCGAGACCGGACGGATGACCGAACACCTCGGTCCGCTCGGCGAGCGCGCCGAGACGACCGTCGTTTGCTTGGTTCCCGACGAGAGCGCCGAACACCTCACCTATCGGCGAGCGCCGATGACCGGGATTCGAGCGCTCGACCTGTTCTCGCTGTTCGTCGTTGCACTCCTCGAGGGAGCGTGCAACGACTACGACGGCGTCGTCTCCATCTCGCTGGTTCCCTACGGCTGCTTCGCCCTCGCCGTGGGCCGGCTCTGCGGGCTGCCGGCCCATCTCGCCATCATCGGCGCGGACCTCGACGTACACGCCCGTGCTCGCTACGGCGCACTCACCGCCGCGCTCTTTCGCCGGTTCGACGCCATCACCGTGCCGGGAACCGCCCACCGCGACCAGCTCGAACGTCTCGGCGTCCCCGGAGAGCGCATCGAGATCCTGGCCAACGGGGTCGACCCGGAGACCTACAGCCCGTCCGAGACTCCGATCGAGTACGATTACATCTGGGTGGGGCGCTTCTCGGGCGAGAAGGACCCGCTGCTGTTCGTGCGAACGATGGCCGAACTGGTCGCCCGCGGTGAGACCCCCCGTGCGGTAATGCTCGGCTCCGGCCCGCTCGACCGCGAGGTCCGAACGGCCATCGACGAGTTGGATCTCGACGGGCGCATCGAACTGCCCGGCTGGGTTGACGATCCGGTGGACTACTACCATCGTGCGCGAACGTTCGTGTTGACCTCCGAGCGTGACGCGCTGCCGCTGACGCTGCTCGAAGCGATGGCGTGCGGGCTGGTACCCGTGGTTCCCGACGTCGGCAACGTCCGCGACGCCGTGATCGACGGCGAGAGCGGCGTCGTCCTCGACGAGCGCGACCCCGAGGCGTTTGCGAGTGTGCTCCAGCGCCTCACTGACGACGAACTGTACGATCGGCTTTCGGCCGCTGCGCCGATGGTCGCCACACGCTTTTCGACCGAGCGCGCCGCCGAGGACTGGGCGGCAGTATTGCGAACGCTTCGGGCGGCCCGCGGCGTGTGAGACGTGAGATATATGCTATCGACACCGCTTTGAGGGATATGAAACTCGGCGGAGTCCGCGACGGCACGGTGTACGTCACGCGCGGACTCGACATCGGAACGTGGAGTGCGGAGGAGGGATTTCTGACCGTTGGCTCGTTGCCGAACCCGGAATCCGGCAGCGATGGACTCCGCTTCGATGCGATGAACCGATGGCTACCCAAACGACTGCTTCGGCCGATAACCGGGCTGTACACGACCGCGAACGTCTGGCCGCTCGGCGACGACTGCCTGCTGGCGACGGTCTCGCGGTGGCTGTTTCGCTCGGCGGATGGGGGGCGCTCGTGGACGCTCGTCCGCGAACTCCCCGACTCGTCGGGACCGATGGGCGTGCTCCCGACGGCGGTCCGCGAACACCGCGGCCGCGTCTATCTCGCCGAATACCCGCTCGGCGACGACCCGGCCCGCGTGCTCGTGAGTGACGACCGCGGGCGCACGTGGTCGCCGTTCGTCGAACGACCCGACGTGCGTCACTTCCACGGGCTGTTCGTCGACCCCTACACCGACCGGCTCTGGGCCACAACGGGCGACACGAACGACGAGAGTGCAATCGGCGTCCTCTCCGAGGAGGGGTTCGCGCCGATCGGGCGCGGCAGCCAGCGCTGGCGGGCCGTGGGGCTTGCCTTCGGATCGGAGGCCGTCTTCTGGGGCAAGGATTCCTCGTACACCGAACGAGCCGAAGTCCTGCGCCTATCGCGCGAATCCCTCGACGACCCCGACCCCACACCGGAGACGATCGCGACGACCGCCTGTCCCATTTATTATGCCGAAACACTCGACAGGCCCGACGAACACTGGCTCGTCGTCTCGACGACCTCCACGGGGAGAATCGACAGCACCGCTCCCGACGGACAGAAACGAAACACCTGCGATGGGGTCGCCAGAGTGCTCGCGGCCTCCTCGGCCTCGGGGTACGAGACGTGGTACGAACTCTACGCAACCGAGCGCCGTGACGCGGTCGGCGAGCGTGTCGACGCGATACCGGCCTCGAACGGCTATCTGTTTCTGGCGACCGACCCAGAGCACGGACTGCTCATCAATCCCTACAACACAACCGACGACAACGGCGACATCGTCGCGATCACACCCGCTGCATTCGACGAGGCGGACTTCGCCAGCTATACCGATTCGCGCACGGAGGTACGCCCATGAGCGAACGCATGCGCGTCGGCGTACTGGCGAACCCGATGCTCACGCGCTTCGAGGAGCAGGCACTCGAAAACGTCGCCGCGCTCGATAGAGTGAGTATCGAAGAAGTCGTCGTCGACGGCTCGGTCGCGGAGGGATCGGCGCTCGCGGCGGGAGCCGATGCCGTCAATCAGGGTACCAGTATCTCGCCGAGCGACCTCAAACTGTTCGTCGAGGTCGTCCGCGAGAGCGGGCTGAAGGCGTTCATCCACGGCGACGAGAAACTCGGCTGGCTACTCGGCGAGACCGAACAGATGGAGTGGCTCCAGTCGGGACCGGTCACCGAGGTCGACTGTCTCGACGGGGCGACGGTTCGGGAGTGCGAACCGGTGTCGGCGGGTGGGCCGTGGAACACGCTGCCCGAGGATACGACGACGGACCTCGGCGAGTCCTGTGACGTGGTGATCCGATTTGGGTTCGGTCTACTCAAAGGGCCGATTCTCGACGCGCCGGAACACGGCGTTCTCAGTGTGCATACGAGCGACATCCGCGAGTATCGCGGGATGGGTCACAAGATCTCGTTCATGAACGACGACTCATCCGTATCGATCACGCTCCAGCAGCTCTCCGAGGAGATCGACGGCGGGCGCATCGTCGCGGTCATGTCACGTGACCTGCCTTCGGAGCCGACCCTCGACGACGTGTGGGATGGGGTGTATGCGCTCCAGACCGAGATCTTCGCCGACGGCATCGAGCGGCTTCAGGATGGATTCGAGCCGTTCCAGCCCGAGGAATTGGGACCGTACTACCCACACAGCCTCCAGCAGCACAATCCGCGCTTCGTCGCCCGGCTACTGGCGAAGAACAACTGGCGACGGCTGCGAAAGCGGCTGTCGTGAACGCCAGAAAGGATGGTTACAGCGGCGTTCGCACCCACCGAAACGTTCAGCCGAGATAGCCGAGGTCTTCGAGGCGGTCGGTGACGACGCTTTCCTCGACGGCCATGTCCTGGGGCCCGGTCTCGTCGCCACGCACACAGGTCTCGGGTTCCTCGGCGACGACCTTCCGGCGCGGACCGTTGGTGTAGGTGAGCCACGGCACCGAGAGGAGTTCGTCGGTGTAGATGCCCGGCGGGTGACCGTACTCGCGGAGGGGGATGGGAAACGAGCGCTCGCCGAGCATCTGGCCGTGGTCGGCGGTGACGACCGTCTTGCCTTCGATACTTTCCATGAGGTCCCGGACGTGGGGCAACACCGCGTCGAGGTTCTCGACGAACGCCTTGCGATAGACGCTGTCGGGGAGGTCGAGGTCGTTGCTGTCGATGGCGTCCCACACCCGGAGACTGTTGAGTTCGGGGTATTCGTGGCCGGTCGGGCCGATAGCCGGGAAGTGTGGCTGGACGAAGTGGACGAGCAATCGCTTGTCGGGATACTGCTCGGCGGCCGCCTTGGCGCGTTCGACCATCGTTTCCGGGCGAACAGTGTGAAACTCGTCGTCCCAGCCCTCGTCCTGCCAGACGTTGATCTCGGCGTGGAAGGTCGCGTCGACGTCGCCGCGGTTGCGATTCCAGTAGAACATCGGGGTCGCCGTGACATAGACCGTGTCGTGCATCTCGCGGCCGTCGAAGTTCGCCTTCAGGAACTCGGCGGTCATCGACCCGCGCGAGCGCCGCCGTTCGAGGGTTCCGGGCAGGTCCGAACGCGCCGCGAAGGCGTCGTACCGGCAGGCATCCAGAATCACCAACGTGTCCCAGTCTTCGGCGACGATGTCGACGCCGTCGGGGTTGTACGCGCGCCGGTTCAGTCGGGTGTGATAGAGCCGGTTCAGCTCGCGGACGAGCAGTCGCGGTTGGTCGAGAGCGCGCCGCAACTGGCGGAGATCGTACATGGTTCGACAATCGCTCAAACGAGGCAAAAGCCCTCCGAACCCGCTCCACGTAACTCACTCGCCCGGAACGATACCGTGGCGCTCGTAAAAGCGCCTGACTCGGCGGTCGTCGAGCAGCGGGCCGTGGACCTGAAAGAACCGGATGTTCGGTGCGTTGTTCCCCTCGATGACGGTGAACTCGCCCTCCTCGGTCACCACGAGATCCCAGCCGATGTAGGGGGTATGCGAGAAGGTCGCGGCCATTTCGAGGAGTTGCTCCCGAATCGCCGGCCAGCCCGGAACTGTCGTGCCCGTGATCCGCGCGCCCGTATCGGGATGAGTCTCGTGCCAGTCGAGGCTTCCCGAGAAGGGGAACTGGAAGCCGGCGGTCAGGCGGCCGGTTTCGGGGTCGACGCCCGCTGCGAGACCGCCGTTCGTGAAGTTGTCCACCGGGGCCGACCGACGAGTGCCGATCCGATGGGCGGCCGCTGCGATAAACGGCTCGCCCCGCTGGTCGTCGTACATCGTGAGCACCCGGAGCGTGTTCGCCGCGTCGGGGAACAGCTCGGCGGCGTAGGCGGCCTGTTCGACGACTTCGGAGACGAGATAGCCGTCGAGACCGTCGACGACCGATTCGAAGTCGTCTCTGGGACGCTCCTCGCCGTCGATGCGATACTGGCCGTCGGCGTACGAACAGCGCGTGACGCCCATGCCGCCGCTGCCCCGCCACGGCTTCAGCATGAGCGCCCCCTCTTCGCGCAGGCGCTCGGTGATCCACGTGGCCGCGTCGGTGGTTCCGTGTTCGCCCGTCATCACCACGTCGCCGCCGTCCGCTTCGAGCGAGCGGAGGTCGTGAAAGCGCCCGCGTTTGAGCACCCCATAAGTTTCGACACGCTGGTCGGCGAACGGCTCCAGCATCCAGTGGAAGAACAGTTTGTTGTTGAGCGCCTCCCGCTGTTCGTCGTTGATCCAGTAGGCGCGTTCGCGCTGGAAATCCGAGAAATACTGGTGATAGTTGGTCTCGTCGACGTTGTAGAACACGTCGGCCTGACTCAGAAAGCCGTGTCGCCAGAGCCAGAGCCGCCGGCGGATGGGCATCGACAGCCACGCCTTCTCCCACGTCAGCACCTCCTTTTCGGCGAAACGCCTGTATTCGGTCAGTACCCGCCGCGCGCCGCGCCGGGTTCTATCCAACAGCCGATGCGAGCCACGGAGCAGACCGACGAGTCGCTCGGAATTCACGCTTTCAGTACGCCGGTAGCCCGATTAACGGTTGTGAATCTCACTCTTCGGGGATGTATCGGCGGATGTAGGGCACTCGAACCCCGAGCCGGCCTTCGATGAGTTCGAGAGGAATCTCGTCTTCGGGCTGGAAACAGCCTGTCGCCGCACAGACCACGAGCGTGGCGAGGCCCGCGACGATGGCGAACACCGGAATCGTGAGCAGGTTCAACGAGATGACCGACGACAGCGCGAACGCCGGCGGGAACAGCAACAGGGGCAACAGGACGTACATCTTGACGGTATAGCGCGAAAACGGCGAGATGCGGGCGACGTAATAGAGGAAGGCGAACGCGACCCAGTTGAGCGTCGCGAACGACAGCGCCGAGGCCGCCGCCGCGCCGACGATGCCGTAGGTCGGAATCAGGAGGACGTTGAGGGCGATGTTGGCGACCGCTGCGATGACGTTCACGGCGAGAATCGAGCGCGTATAGCCGAGTCCGGCCAGCGCGTTCTGACAGTAGCCCGCCATCCCGCTGACGAAGAAGCCGGTCGAGAGGAAGGCGAGCGTGATGCCGATGCCCTGACCGATGTAGTTGCCACCGAAGACCGCGCCCACGACGTCCGTCGGGAACGCCGCAAACGTCAAGAAGACCGGAAAACCGATGATGACGGTCCACTTGGCGGTGAGTTTGTGGACACGATTGAGCTCCGCGCGCCGCCCGCTCGCGTCGAACCGCGAAGTCAGCGGGAGGTAGATGAATCCGAACGACGAAAAGATGACGCCGAGTCCGAGCGCGAGCGGGTAGGCGACGTTGTAGATGCCGACGCTCGCGTTGGAGAGATAGGCACCGAGCATGACCGTATCGATCTGTGAGAGCAGTTTCGTCACCGCCGCCGAGAACAACAGTGGCAGCGAGAACCACAGCAGCTGTCGACCGTGTGTCCGCACCGGGCCGCGCAGCGACATCAGCCGATTCAGGAAGTAGTGGATGGTGAGGAAACCGACTGCACCGGCGATGACGTAGGCGTAGCCCGCCGCGAACACGCCGAGACCCGCGACGAGAAAGACCACGAGCAAGCCGAGGCGCAACCCGTTGTAGAGCAGGTCACGCGCGTACGTCCGATAGATGGTGTTCTCGAAGCCACGAACACCGCCGACGCCGAGGGCTTGCCCGACCAACACCGGGATGGCGAGAACGAACAGCGCGACCAGTTTCGGCGAGGCATCCTTGTCGAAGAGCGTGTCGATGACCCATTCGAGACGTGTGAGTAGTAGTGCCATGACGACGAGCGTGACGAGACTCGCGAGAACGAGCCCGGTGAGCCACGTCCCCCGCTTGTCGCGTTCGTCATCGAATCGCGACATGAATCGCGGAATCCCCTGGTCGAAGCCGGCGATGGCGAACGTGAGACCGAGGCTCATCACGGCGATGCCGAGGCTGACCTTCCCGTAGGAGCCGGGCGGCAGCAATCGTGCGATGATGACCTGTTCGACGAGTTTCGACGAAGATCCCAATAGACTGCCGACGAGCACGAGGCTCGCGCTGGAAACCACTCCCGAGAGACCGGTCGGGTCGTCGGCCACGTCCTCGCTGGTCGTCATGTGTGAATGATCACCGTTCCGTCGCCATCGGGCCTTCCGCGGCGCGTCGGCCGGATGAAGCGTCGTCACTACGCCCTGAATGACGGTCGGCGGATTAACGCACCGATTCGGTATCGTGTGCGACACTCACAGCGCGTCGTAGTGCTGGTAAAAGCGCCGCACGCGAGAATCGTCGAGCAGGGGGCGGTGGACCTGGAAGACGCGCACGCCCGAGCAGTTGTTCCCCTCGATGACCTTGAACTCGCCCTCACCAGTGACCACGAGGTCCCACCCGACATAGGGAATCTGCGAACAGTTCGCCGCGATGTCGAGGATGCCCTCCTGAATCGCCGGCCAACCCGGTATCGCCGTGCCCGCAATCTGCGCGCCCGTGTCGGGATGACTGGTGTGGCGCTCACGGTGACCGTCGTAGGGATACTGGACGGCCTCGCCGAGTTCGCCGGTTTCGGGGTCGATATCCGCGGAGAGACCACCACGCGACCAGTTGTCGAGCGGGGCCGACCGATGGGTACCGATGCGGTGGGCGGCGGCCGCGACGAACGGCTCCCCGGAATCGGGGTCGATCATGGTGAGCACGCGCAGTGTGTTCGGCGCGTCCGGATAGAGGGCGGTCGCGTAGGCGGCCTGTTCGACGAATTCGGACACGAGATAGTCGTCGAGGTCTGGAATCCGCGCGGCGAATTCCTCCCTCGAACGGTGCTCGCCGTTGATGCGATAGCCGTCCGCGACGCGCTCGCAGATCAGGATGCGCTTGCCGATGGTCCCGTAGGTCGGTTTCAAGACGAGCGTTCGGTATTCGTCGAGCAGTGCCAGCACGCGGTCGGCGGCGTCGGCACCGCTCGTGGCCGTTTCTTCCGTATCGACGGGCGTGTAGCGGCCGTCCATCAGGTGGGCGTGAATCGTCGGACGGCGTTCGGGAAAGTCATCGAGCAGGTGATGGAAGAGGAGTTTGTTTTCGAGCGCCTCGCCCCAGCGGCCGTTGATCCGCTGGGTCAGGTCGCGCTGATACGAGGAGAGATATCGGTGGTGGTTGTCCTCGGTGATGCCGCTCTCGCCGTAGAGCACGTCGGCTTGACTCAAAAAGCCGTGTCGCCAGAGCCAGAGTCGCCGGCGGAGCGGCATGCGAAAGCGCATGATTGCAGGGGCTTCCTCGTGGACGAACAATCGCAGGGCAGCACCGGGACCGCGATCGACGAGCCACCGGGAGGCACCGTACGTGCCCCAGTAGAGATCGGACAGCGCGTCGTAGAGGCGACTTTTGAGCATCCTTCGAAAGGAACACGGCCGAGGATTAAGGCCGTTCGTTCCCACTGCGAACGACTGACCGACCCGCTTCGTGGCGGTTATCACGGCGCGTCATATAGCCAATCCATGAACGGCGATCGGGCCTACGGGCTGGCGAAGGCGGCGTATCGAGGCGTCACGGGCGAGTACGCGACCCGTGCGTCGCGGCTGGCCACGCGGCTCAAACGCTTCGCCAAGAGCGAGGTCTCGACGTGGCGCTCGCCGGTCTCGATGCCCATCCGTCGGCGGCTCTGGCTCTGGCGGCATGGATTCTTGAGTTCGGCGGACGTGCTGTACGACCTCGACGACGACAACTACCGGCGCTATCTCTCCTCCTATCAGCGCGAACGCGCGGCGTGGCTCAACGGCAAGCGCAGCGTCGCCTTCGACAACAAACTCCTCTTTCACTGGATGACCGAACCGTTCGACGACCAGCGCGTCGAAACCGACGGATTGCTCAGGGACGGCCGCTTTCACGATCTTCGCTCGCTGCGGTCGGACGACGAATCCGACCGCACGCCCGGCACCGCCGACGCCGCCGCGTGGGTCGTCGAACGGCTACGTGAGGATGGGTCGCTGGTCCTCAAGCCCGTCACCGGCGGCGGTGGCAAGGACGTCCGGCTCTGTTCGTATTCCAATGGGAGCTATCGCGTCAACGGCGAGGCGTACACCGAGACCGAATTTCGGGAACTGGTCACGGGTCTCGACGAGTATCTCGTCACCGAGCGGGTCGAGCAGGCCGCCTACGCGGACACCCTCTACCCCGACGCGGCCAACACCCTCCGGGTGCTGACCATCTACGACGACGAAGCCGACGAGCCGTATCTCGCCGGCGTCGTCCACCGAATTGGTACTGAACGCTCCGCGCCGCTCGACAACCTCGTCCGCGGTGGGCTGGTCGCCGACGTCGACCGTGATACTGGCGAACTCGGAGAGGCCGTCCGCTACCTCGGTGCCGAACAGCTCGTCCGCTATGAGACTCATCCCGACACGGGCGCGCAGATTGCGGGCACCACAGTACCGCACTGGCCGGCCGTCCGCGAGCAACTCCTCGAAATGGCCGCGGCCTTCTCACACGCCCCGTATATCGGTTGGGACGTCATCGTTACCAAGGATGGCGAGTTCACCGTCATCGAGGGGAACAACTGCTCGGGCGTGCGCGTCTTCCAGGTCCACCGCCCGCTGCTCGACGATCCTCGCGTGCGGCGCTTTTACGAGCGCCACGGCGTCGTTCCGGCCGAATAGGTACCGTCAGTCGACCAGATAGCCCAGATCGGCGAGCTGTTCCTTCATCGCATCGGTAAACTGTCCCTCGCGGCCCTCGGTCGAGACGGGCTGGCCGTCGGTTTCGAGGATGGCGGCGAGTTCGTCGTCGAGGCGCTCGGCGATCGATGGGTGTTCTCCGGACACGTCGCTCGTCTCGTCGGGCAGGGCGAACAGTTCGGCGCGCTCGTCGCTTTGCAGATACTTGAACTCGTCAGTACGCAGGGCGTGCAGCGTCGCTTCGTGATAGCGCGTCCGGTCGAACTCGGAGTTGAGCTCCTCGAATCGCTCCAAGTTCTTCAGCGTGCGCTTCGCGCCCCGCTGGGTGAGGGTCTGCTCGCGTTCGTCCTCGCGCAGGTCGAGACCCTGCATGCCCGTCGTGTCCGCACCGGCGGATTCGAGCAGCGTGGTCATCAGATCGGCGTGCTGGACGGTCTCGCCGTTGTAGTCGGCGAGCGCGTCCGCGCCGTGGACCACACAGGGGACATGGGTCACGGCGTCGTCGGCGACCACCAGATGGGCGAGCATGCCCTGCTCGCCGAACAGTTCGCCGTGGTCGGCGGTGACGACGAACACGGTATTATCGAGGTCGAGCGTTCTGATGTGGGCGAAGAGGTCGCCGACCAGTTCGTCGGTGTGGGCGACCTCGGCGTCGTAGAGCGCGTGGAGGACGTCCCACTCGTCGTCGGTGAACGGGCAGCCGTCGGCGATGAGCTGGTGGAAATTTGCGTGGTGATACTGGCCGAACTCCAGCGCTTCGTCCACGTCCATCTCGAAGTCGTCGGCGTACGGTTCGAGGAAGCGCCGCGGCGGGTGGTAGGGGTGGTGGGGGTCGCCGTAGTGGGCGTAGAGGAAGAACGGCTCGTCGTTCCCGGCGTACGAGCCGATGCGGCGCTTTGCGATCTCGTTCATGACGTACCCCGTGCCGTGCTTTCTGGTGTCGGTGGTGAGGCCGGGACCGTGGCGGCGGCAGTTGCGCAGGTACTTCAGGAGGATGCGCGGGCCGGCCTCCCTGGCGAGCGTGTCGGCGCTCAGCCACGTGAACTCGTCGAACCCCCTGTCGAGATCGGTGCCCGAACTCAGATGCGAGTTCGGCGAGAGGCAGGTGGTTCGGTAGCCCGCCTCCTGAAGGCGCTCTGGCACCGTGTCGAGTTCGTCGGGGATGGCGTCGTTTTGCATACCCGCACCGTGGTGTGTCGGCACGGTGCCGGTGAGGATCGACGCGCTGGAGGCGAGCGTCCAGATGGCGTGGGTGTGACAGTTGCCGAACGCCCTCCCGCGCTCCGCGTCGGCGATGCGGTCGAGGTTGGGCGTCGTGTCGCGTGCGTAGCCGCCCATCGTGGTGTGGTCGGCGCGGGTGCTTTCGAGGGTTATCCAGACGACGTTTGGCGTTCGCATTCTTCCGGAAGGGTTCGGCGCTCGATGGCTTATGCACCACGGTATGGGTTAGGGGATGTGGTACCGAAATGGCGAACACAGTGCCGACACGCCACACGGCGAGCGAGAACGGCAGACGTTTAAGACGGCGCTTCGAGGTGCGAGTACGTTTCGGGACGCCGCGAACGCCAGAGATCGATACGATGAGTACGCTCACGACGAACACGCCGAACAACCGCGCACAGAAACTCGCGCTCGTCGTCGGCTATCTCGCCCTCGCTGGCGGCGTGTTGTTCGCCTACGGAAAACCCAGTACGAGCTACGAGATCGACATCTACGCCGCGACGCCGGTCGGGTTCTGGCTCGGCATCGCCATCGCGCTGTTGATCGCGGTGGTCGTCACGCTGTACGCGCCGAAGGGCTACGTCAGCCTCGCCGGACTCTGCCTCGGCGGTGGCGCGATAACGTCGGTTGCGGGGCTCCCACTGTTGCGAAGCTACTACTACTACGGCTCCGGCGACGGGCTGACGCACCTCGGCTGGGTGCGGGACCTCCTCGATGGCTCGCTGAGTGCGTTCGGTCTGTTCTACCCCGGCGTTCACACCTCGTCGCTGTTCGTCCGCGGCGTCGCCGGTACGACGGTGCCGCGCGCGCTCCTACTCGTCGTGCTCGCGTACGTCCTCGCCTATCTCGTGTTCATCCCGCTGTGTGTCCGCTCGATGACGTCCCATCGGGGCGCGATGTTGCTGAGCGGTCTCGTCGGTCTCTTGCTCCTCCCGATCAACCACCTCGGGGTGAACTACATGACGCCACACCCGATCTCCGATTCCATCCTCATCACGCCGATCATCGTCTATCTGCTCATCAACTACCTCACGGGACCGACCGACGTCTTCGACTCCCGGCTCCCGGTTTCGGCGGTGGCTGCGGCGTTCGCGCTCGCACTCGGCGGTATCGTGCTCTTTCACCCACAGCAAGCCGCGAATCTCATCATCCTGTTCGTCACGCTCTCGGGGGTGCAGCTTCTCTATCGGTCGGTGTGGCCGGACAGCGCCATCGCCGACCACCGGACGATGTACGGTCCGACGGTGTTTCTCATCGGCACGTTCATGCTCTGGTCGGTCGGCCGGGGTCGCTACGAGAGTTCGGTCGATGCGGTCATCCGTGAACTGCTGAGTTTCCTCACTGGGGGAGCGAGCCTCGGGACTTCGACGGCCAGCCAGGGTGCGTCGCTCGCGGCCATCGGCGGCTCCATCGTCGAACTGTTCCTCAAGCTGTTCGGCGTGAGCCTCGTGATCGCGGCTCTCGCGGGTCTCCTGATGCTCACGAGCATCTTCGGCCGACTGCGCGACGCCCCGGACACGCGGGCGCTGGTCAAGTACTTCACCATCGGACTAGTCGTACTGATTCCGTACTCGCTGGTCTTCTACATCGGCAGCGTCTCCGAACTGTTCTTCCGTAACGCCGGTCTCATCATGCTGTTTTCGACGATCCTCGGCTCGATTGCGCTCTATCGCTACGTCTCGGGCCTCTCGGAGATCGTTCCGGTCGGCGGCGTCCGGGCGCTGCTCTCGGTCGTCATCGTCGTGATGCTCGCGCTCTCGGTCGTGGTCGTCTTCCCCTCGCCGTACGTCTTCCTCCCGAACGATCAGGTGACCGAGACCCAGATGTCGGGCTACGGGTTCGCCTTCGAGCACGGCGAGAGCGAGGTCCCGGTGTACGGACTGCGCGACGGACCGTGGCGGTACAAACACGGCGTCCTCGGCGTCGAGGGCACGCCCGTCTCGCAGGGCGGCCGGGGGATTCCAGGCGAGAACCTCAGCGCGCTCGCGGGACGGACGTCGAACGACCGGTATCTGGCGGTGACCGAAGCCGCCCGCGAGCGCGAGGTCGAGGTGTATCGTAGCCTGCGCTACAGCCGCGAGAACGTCAGCGCGCTCGACCGCCAACAGGGGGTAAGCCTCGTCCAGACCAACGGCGAGTTCGACCTCTATCTCGTCGCCGGGAGCAACCCCCGAGACAGGGGTGCGAGCGCCACCGTTCCGAACGAAACCCGCACCGCCGGCACAAACGCCACGACACCGGCGGCAACGCCATCGTCGAACGGCTCGGTGTTCGGCAACGCCTCGACACCACGGACGCGGACCCCGACGGCGACAGCGACCGCGACATCCACCGCCACGGCGACCGGTACGCCGAGTGCGACCCCAATGCGATCGACGACCACCGACTCGGGGTCGATATTCGGGAACGCGAGCCGACGGGGCGGGCTCGGCGGTCGATAGCAGCGTCCGGTCGAGTCCGGTGAACCGCGCCCGAGGCGGCACGAATGGAAACGGTAATGGGCGTCACGGGAGGAATCCCAGCCAGCATGCATCAACCATGAGCGAGGGGGACGCTACACGCCGAGCGTTCGTCCTCGGTCTCGACGGCGTTCCGTGGGAGCGCCTGCGCGCGTGGGCGGCGGCGGGCGAACTGCCGAACGTCGCCGCGCTCGTCGAGGGGGGCGCTGCGGGACCACTCGAAAGCACGAAACCCGCCAACACCGCGCTCGCGTGGCCCTCCATCGCCACCGGCGTCCGACCGGACAAACACGGTATCTACGCCTTCTACAAGCTCGGCACGAACTACCGCCACCGCGTGAACACCGGCGAGGATCTCTCTCACCCTGCGCTCTGGGAACTGGTCTCGCCCTCGACGGTCGTCAACATGCCGATGACGTATCCGGCGACGGCCATCGACGGGAAGATGGTCACTGGAATGATGACACCCGACGAGGACGAAGGGTTCACCCACCCGCCGGACCTCGCCGCGACCATCGCGGACCGATTCCCCGACTACGAGATCGGTCTCGACTGGAACGAATACCGCGAGCGACCCGACGAGTTCCCCGCCGCACTCGAATCGCTGGTCGCCGCCCGTCGGGAACTGATGAACGACTTCCTCGACGACGACTGGCGGCTCTTCTTCTTCGTCTACACCGCCCCGGACCGCCTCCAGCACCTCCTCTGGGACGAGGACGTTCTCCTAGAGCACTACAAACAGCTCGATGCCGTCATCGGCGACGCACGCGAGGCGGCTGCCGACCACGACGCGAACCTCTTCGTCGTCTCGGACCACGGGTTCGGTCCCATCGCAAAGAACGTCCACCCCAACCGCGTGCTCGCCGATGCTGGCTATCTCACGCCGAAATCCGATACGGGAACGCGCAGTACCCTCTCTCGCATTGGTCTCACCAAAGAGCGCGTGCTCGGGGCGCTCGGGAGTATCGGCCTCGACACGAACGACCTCGCAAAGCGCCTCCCGCGCGCGCTCGTCGACCGCCTCGCCGCCGAGATCCCCGGCGATAACGTGCGCTACGACGTCGACTACGGGAAAACGACGGCGTTCGTCCACGCACAGGGTACGCTGTACGTCAACGACACCGAGCGCTTCGAGCAGGGAATCGTCCGTCCGAACCGGGTCGCCGACCTGAAGGAAGAACTCACGCGAACGCTCACGCGGGTACGCGACCCCGACACCGGCGAGCGCGTCCTCGACGTCCACGACGGCGACGACCTCTTTCCGACCGACGACGCCTCGCCGGACCTCGTCGTCGAACCCCACGAGGGCTACTACGTCAAACCCTCGCTGTCCGAGACGGTGTTTTCGGACCCCGGTGCGCACGCCGCCGACCACCGACCGGAGGGGATCTTTCTCGCCGAGGGACCGGACATCGAGACGGGCGCGACGCCGACCGACGCGAGCGTGTTCGACGTCGCGCCGACGGTGCTCCATAGCATGGGTGAGCCGGTTCCCGCGACCGCCGACGGGCGCGTGCTCGACGAACTGTTCGCGCCCGACTCGCCGCCCACCGAGCGAGCGGTCGACACCGCCGACGTCGCCCGTTCGGGCGAAGCGGCGAGTACCGCCGGCGAGGGGGACTTCGGCGACGTCGAGGAACGACTCCGCGGGCTGGGGTACGTCGAGTGATGCGCGACACCGAACTCCTCATCGTCGGCCGGCAGGGACCGGGCGGCATCGGCCAGTACATCAGCGAACAGCGCCGCCACCTCGACGACCGGCTCCACGTCACGGCCCACCGGAGCGGCGCGTTCGATACCGACGGCGTCCTCGCGTTCGTTCGCTCGCTGCTTGTCATCCTCCGGAACATGCTCACGTACACGATGCGCTCGCCGCCGGACATCGTCCACGTCCACTCTTCACACCGGTTTTCCTTCTATCGGGCGGGCTACTACGTGCTCTTCAGCAAGTACGTCTGGCGACGGCCCGTGATATTCCACGTGCACGGCTCCTCGTTCGACGTGTTCGTCTCGACCGAATCGCGACTCGTCAGGTGGTATCAGTCGCTCGTCTTCGACGCCGTCGACGAGATCGTCGTTCTCTCTAAGTACTGGAAGGACACGCTCTCGAAACACACCGGCGAGACGCGACTGACCGTGATCCCGAACGCGGTCGACGCCGCCGACTACACGCCGGACTTCGACGGCGGCGTTCCGCACGTGGTGGCGGTTTCGAACCAACTCCCGCGCAAGGGCGTCGTCGAGTTCGCCGCGGCCGTCGAGACCCTCGTCGAGCGCGACCTCGACTTTCGGGTGACGATCGCGGGCAAGGGACCGCTCTCGAAACACTCCGAACGGCTGGCCGCGACCTACGACGACGTGGAGTATCTCGGCTACGTCTCGGAGGGGAAAAAGCACGAACTGCTCGGCGCGGGATCGATCTTCGTCCTCCCCTCCCACGCCGAGGGGCTGCCGATAGCGATGCTCGAGGCGATGGCCGCGGGCAACGCCATCGTCTCGACGACCGTGGGCGCGATCCCGGAGGTCATCGACGACGAGCGCGGACTGCTCGTCGCGCCCCGGGACGCCGACGCGCTCACCGACGCGCTCGCCGAACTCATCGCCGACCCCGAGCGCGTGGCCGCGATGGGCGCGGCCAATCGACAGGCAGCGACCGACGAATACGCCTGGGAGACCGTCGCCGAGGAACTACTCGCGACCTACGACCGTAATCTCGCCGCCGAGGCGCTCCGGTAGCGCCGAAGCGCCGACACGATTCGACCCCGACGACCACAAGAGCGAAACCCGACCGGCGAGAGTGATGAGCTATGACCGACACTCGACGGTGTGGGGGCGCTCGATAATGCACGTCTGTATGCTCACTGCGGGCGTGTTCCCGCCGGACGAGCGCATCGAGCAGGCCGGAGCGGCGCTGCGAGCCGACGGCCACGCGGTGACGGTGTGTGCGCGCGGCACGGGCAGTCCCGACCACGACATCGCCGATGGGGTCGACGTCCGCCGACTGCCCGACGACGAACTGTATTCGGGTCTCAAGGGCGTCCTCGACGGCGCGCGCTACGCGCTAGGGTTCACCCAGCCCGCGTGGCTGCGCGCCGCGAGCGACGTCGACGACGAACTGGCGATCGATGTCTGCTGTGTGACCGACCTTACCCTATTGAAGACGGGGCTAAAAATCGGCACCGACCTCGACGTTCCGGTCGTCTGTGACTTCCCGAGCGCGGCGGCTGCCGTGGCGTCCGACGAGAGCGCACGCGGCGGCCGCGTGCGGCAATACGCCCGCCGCGTGTTCCACTCGTCGTGGCGACGCAACCGCCTGCTCGAAACCCATCTCCCCGACGCGGACCGACTGGTGACGACCTGCGAGGAAGCGCGTGCGGCGTACGTCCGCGAGCGAGATATCGACCCCGAGCGCGTCGCGGTCGTCCGCGAGACCGCCAACGCCGACCTCGCCGCGACGACCGAACCGATCCGTGGGCTCGGCTTCGATGCCGAGAGGGCGTTCGTCGTCACCGTTCTCGCCGAGGAGGTTTCCCAAGAATCGCTCGAAACGCTCGTCGCGGCCGCGGCGCGGGCGGCCGACGCCGCCGCCGACCTTCGACTGATGCTCGTCGGCGACATCGACGAGGCGGCGCTCGACGACCTCGAACGATCGGCTCGGCGACGGCTGGCCGGCGGGCGAGTCACGTTCCGCACCGAAGTCGAGAACCCGGCCAGCTACCTCGCCGCGAGCGACGTCTGCGTGCTGCCTGGGCGCTCGCGCGCCCCCGAAACGACCGTCCCGAGGGAGTTATTCACCGCGCTGGCACTCGGCGTTCCGGTGCTCGCGGGCGAGACGCCGCCGCTGAAGCGGCTGCTCGGACTGACCGGGGCGGGGCTGTGCGTGCGGTGCGACGAACACGCGCTCACCGAAGCGCTGGTGGACCTCTCGGACGCCGAGCGCAGGGCGGAACTGGGAGCGAACGGCCGGGCGGCGGTCGACGGCGCGCTCAACCGCGCACACGACGCCGAGCGGTTGCGCGAACTGTTCGAGTCGCTGCTCTCGACGCCGGACCCCGACGTCACGATTCCGCGAGCAGGTTCGTGAGCGCCATCAGGTACGACCCGATCTCGTAGGACCCCTTGTACATCTGATCGGCAACGTCGAGGCGGTCGTCGATGGTGAGAAAGCGCATCGGGACGCCGAGCCCGCTCAGCTCGACGAGGTTTCCACGACTGCTATCGCCGTAGATCCAGGCCATCGCACGGCTCACCTCGGGACCGAAGTCGCGCTCGCCGCCCGCCGCCCGGTAGTGGGCGACCGCGTTGACGAAGAACGTCTGATGGCACTCGTAGAGGAAATCCCAGTAGGGCGGTCGGAAGCCGAGGCGTTTCGTCGCGCCGCGTCGTGCGCGCTGGACCGATGACACCTCGTCGTCCCAGACGAACGCGCCGTCGTCGCGCATGCGCTCGTCGACGGTCCGTTCGAGCACACGCTCGACGTTTTCGAGATAGCCGGTCTGGCCCGTCACCTCGATCGCGCGGGCGAACCCCCAGCAGGCGTACATCTGATTCTGATGCCGGCGGGTGGTGTGGTTGTCGAAGACGAACAGTCCGTCCGGCGTGAGCCGATCGTTCATCAGCGCCAACGCCTCCGAGAGCGCCTCTCGCACGACCGATCCGGACTCGCGCTCGGCGAGATACGACCAGCCGTAGGCCACTAAACTGTGCTCGGCGTGGGTGAAATCGAACCGTTCGTGTGAGTGCTCGAACAGCGTCCACGCGACGCGCTCGTGGGTGGCGTCGAACACCTCGGCCGCGAGCGAGAACGCACAGACGAGGGGGCCGATGCCGTAGCTCGGCATCGCCGGGAGGGCTCCGTTCTCGATCTCTTCGGTGAAGTAATCGAGCGCGCGCAGAAGCTTGTCATCGTAGCGATCGGTGCCGAGCGCGGAGGCGCGCCACTGCAACGCGCCCATCAGCCCGAACGGCGCGTAGCGCCACAGCTCGCGGTCGTCGGGCGTCCATTCGAGTTCGAGGTTCCCACCATCGCCATCGCCGACGATCTCGTAATCGAGTGCGCGCAGGATCTTTCCGTCCTCCGTGTCCCAGAACCCGTTTTCCTCGACCGGGCGGAACAGGCAATCGAGCGCGTCGTCGAGATAGTCCTGATAGTCGAGCGGTTCGGCCGCGAGCACGAGATACGAGGCGTCGTCCCAGCGCCCGCGGGCGGTGAGTTCGTCGCTCGCGCGCTCGGCAGCGCCGACGAACGGTTTCTGGAGACTCGCCGGAAGCATGTTGAGCGCCATGTGGACGTAGTAGGGGTACTGGAAGACGAGATCGGCGTCGAGCAGCCGCCAATCGGGCGCGAGCAGCGAGAGCGCCTCGCGCGGCTCGTAGTAGTGGTTGTCGGGCCAGCCGTTCGCGGCGTAGGGCGAGCGCGGTGTCGGCACCGAGAAGACGAACTTCCCGTCGCTATCGAGCACCCTTCCCACCTCTGCGGTGAGCGATTCGACGTCGAGAAATTTCCAGTCGTAGGGACCGATCGAGACGGCGGCGTCGAACGCGTCGTCGGCGAAGGGAAGGGTTGGCTGTTCGGGATCGGTACTCCGGTACTCGTCGACGGTGTCGCCGATGGTCTCGCTCGCGTAGGTACTCACATCATCGGAAAAGTCGACGCGGGCGAGCGAGTCGGCCGCGACGCCGCGGGTGACGTTCGCTTCGGAGGCGAGATCGAGCACGCGCCCGCCGTCGAGTGTGGCGAGCGCACGCCGGCGTTCCTCGTCGCGGAGCTGCTGGATGAGCGGGGTAGTCGGGGGCTGGCGCACCCACTTCCGGAGGATCGCGTCGCGGGTCACTGTCGGCAACGCGCTCTCGGCACACATTTAGCTATTCCTTCGCTCGTCTCCATCATGGTCGATCCGCTCGTCTCGGTCGTGATCCCGACCTACTACCGCAACGATCGCCTCCGCGAGGCCATCGAGAGCGTCGTCTCACAGACGCAGCCGACGGAGCTCGTCGTTGTCGACGACTCCGGCGAAGGCCACGCCAAACCCGTCGTCGACGAGTACGATCTCACATACGTTGCGCTCAATAGTAATGTGGGGTCGAACCCCGCCCGCAGCGTTGGTGCCGAGCGCGCCTCGGGCGAATACGTCCAGTTTCTCGACGACGACGACCGACTGCTGCCAACGAAACTCGCCGACCAGGTCGCACTGCTCGAACGCACGGGTGCGAGCGTGGTCTACTGCGGGATGACCTACGAAGACGGCACGACGATCCTCCCGGATCCGGCCGCCCGAGGCGACGTGCTCGCCCGCGCGCTCGAATTCTCGCTGTCGCCGTGTGTCACCTCGACGATGCTCGTCGCGCGCGACGCGCTTTCGAGAGTCCTGCCGCTACCCGACCGCCCCGGCGGCGACGATCTCGGATTGATGATCGATCTCGCGCGTGAGCACGAGTTCGAATACGTCGACGAGGCGCTGGTCGATCGCGCCGTCATCGAGGACTCGCGCGGTAAATCGCCGGGGCTTATCCGTGGACGCAAGGAGATCATCCATGAGTACGACGATCTCTACGACGACTTTCCGCCGAGAGTGCGGGCGAACGCGCTGGCGAACACCGACAAACTGGAGGCCAGGATGGCGCTGCGCGAGCAGCGGTGGTCGCTTCGGGCCGTGCGCTCGTTCGCGCTCGCGTGCTATCACGCGCCCTCGCTCCGGACCGCGATCCCCTTGTTCGCCTCCCTGTTCGGACAGGTGGGCATGAACGCGATGCAGCGTGGCTACTCGCTGGTTCGATAGCGGCTATTCGTCGTGCGATGCCCGCCAGTTCATCGCGGCGTCGCGCGCGCGGCGAGCAGCGCCGAGTGCTCGCCGGCCGAGCACGGCGAACAGCACGATGAACGCGCTCTCGGCGGTGCGCTCGTAGCCCATCGCGCGGCGTGCGTAGGCGAACGCGCGCCGGCGCTGGCCGCGTTCGAGCGCGACCCGCGCGTGCGCTCGACACTGCTTCTCGCGGAGGCGACGCTCGATGTCGGGGTATCTCTCGATCTCTTCGCGGTACTTCTCCCAGACCATCCGATTGACCTCGACACCGTGGGTGAGCTGCTGTGAGATGTTGTTCGTGTGGAAGATGCGCTCGACGAGGCGCTCGTCGACGTACTCGAACTCGTACTCCCTAGCGAGGCGGATACAGTGGTCCCAGTCCACCCCGCGGGGAAAGTCGGGGTCGAACCCACCCAGCTCGAAACACTCGGCGCGCAGCATGTGGCTCGAATGAGGATGGAGGCCAAAGCGAGCGATGACCTCGGGGTAGATGTCGCCGCGGCGCTCGGGCCGATAGACCCGCACGACTCGCTCGCCCTGTTTGACCACTCCGCCGGTGTAGACGATCCCGACCTCGTCGTTCGCGCGCTCGAAGGCCGCGAGCTGTTTTTCAACCTTTGCCTCGTGCCAGCGATCGTCGTCGTTGAGAACACAGATAAATTCGCCGTCGGCGAGGTCCGCTGCACGATTCATGCTCGCCGAGATTCCGCGGTTTTCATCGTTGTGGCGGACGCGCACGCGGTCGTCGTCCTCGTAGGCCGCGAGTCGTTCCGTCGTGTCGTCGGTCGAGCCGTCGTCGACGACAACGACCTCGGTCTCGTCGTGGCTCTGTTCGAGTACCGTTTCGATGGCCCCGGAAACGTAGTCGGCGCGGTTGTACGTCGGCAGGATAGCGCTGACGAGAGTCATAGGCCGGGTTCGACCCATCGCGGTGAAAACCCCTCGTGTCCGTTGTGGTGGGGGTTCCCGACCGGGCCGTGCCGTGAACCCACGCTTAAGTCCCTGACCATATTCGGGGTAGGCATGCACGTCTGTATGCTCCTCCCCGAGCGCTTCCCGCCGGACATCCGCGTCCGGAAGGAGGCGTCGGCGCTCCGGGCGGCCGGCCACTCCATCACGCTGCTCTGTCGCGGCGGTCCCGACGAGCGGAGTTTCGAGCGCATCGACGGCATCGACGTCGAGCGCCTGCCCGCCGGCGAACTGTTCGCCGGTCTCTCCGGACTAGCCGACGGACTCCGGTACGTGACGTCAGCCGTCCATCCGGCGTGGCGGCGCGCGGTCGTGGAACTCGACAGACAACAACCGATCGACGCCCTCCACGTCCACGATCTGCCGCTGGTGCAAACGGGGATCGCCATCGGCGAGGACCTCGAAATTCCTGTGATCGCCGACCTCCACGAGAACTACCCGGAAGCGGCCCGGCAGATACAGCGGATGCGCGGCTGGGGCGAGATCGCCCGTGACCCCGAGGCGCTCGTCCAGCGCGTCGCATTCGCACCGTGGCGGCTCAAGCGCCTCGAACGCACAGGGGTCCAACGGGCCGACCGCACTATCACCGTCTGTGAGGAGGCGCGCGCCCACTACCTCCGCGACTGCGGTGGCGAACCCAAAAAGGTGAAAGTCGTGGCGAACACCGTCGACCGCGAAGCCTTCGACACCGATGTCGGCCCGCCGGACACGCTCTCGTTCGGTCCCGAAGCGTTCGTAGTCTCGTACATCGGCAACTTCACGCGCCACCGTGGTCTCGACACGCTCATCGAGGGGTTCGCGGAACTCACCGAGAACACCCCGGAGGCACGGCTGTTGCTCGTCGGGAAGGGCAACGACAGCTACGTCGCGGGACTCGAAGCACTGGCTCGCTCGCTCGGCATCCGCGAGCAGGTGCAGTTCACTGGCTGGGTCGCCTTCGACGACGTGCCCAGATATCTGGCCGCGAGCGACGTCGCGGCCGTGCCACACGCCGCGACGCCACATACCGAAACCACCGTTCCGCACAAACTCTATCAGGCGATGGCGATGGGGATTCCGGTGGTCGTGACCGACGTCGCGCCGCTCGCACGCATCGTCGGCCACACCGAGAGCGGTCTCGTCGTGCCGGCCGGCGACGGCGCTGCGCTCGGCACGGCGCTCGCCGAACTCACCGACGATGAGCGTGCGGCCGAGTGCGGGGAAAAGGGGAAGCGGGCGGTCGACCGCGAGTACAACTGGGAACGCGACGGACGGCGACTGCGCGACCTCTACGACGGGCTGCGCGTCGAGGGGTAGCACCGACACACTCACCTCGACGGACCGACAACCGTCGGCGATGAGCATGGCCGACCTCCCCGAATTCTTCGACGAGTTCACCGAGCGCGATTGGCGGAGCGACGCGGACGGCACAGTCAGGATCGCGATGATCGGTCTCGGTTGGTGGACGCTCGAAAAGGCGCTCCCGGCCGTCGAGCGTTCTGAATTATGCGAGACGACGGTGCTCATCAGCAGCGACGCGGAGCGTGCGACGGCGACCGCCGAGCGCCACGAGACGATCCAGAAAGGCATTTCCTACGAGGCGTTCCACGAAGGGGCGGCCAGCGAGGCGTACGACGCCGTCTACATCGCCACGCCGAACGCCGTCCATCTGCAGTACGCCGAGACGGCCGCCGAGCTCGACAAGGCGATCCTCTGTGAGAAACCGATGGAGGCGAGCGTCGAGCGCGCCAAGAAACTGGTCGAAGCGTGCGAGTCGGTGCCGCTGATGGTCGCCTATCGGATGCAGACCGAACCGGCCGTCCGGCGGGCGCGCGAACTCGTTCGGGATGGGTTCGTCGGCGACTCCGTGGCGATCCACGGCGCGATGACCCAGCGCCTCTTGGAGATGAACCCCGACACCGACCAGTGGCGACTCGATCCGGATCTCGCGGGCTACGGTGCGAGCGTGATGGATCTGGGCATCTACCCGCTCAACACCGCTCGATTCGTCCTCGATGCCGACCCGCAGTCGGTGCAGGCGTCGATGAACTCGACTCACGACGCCTTCTCGAAGGTGCCCGACGAGCGCGCGAGCTTCGGCGTCGACTTCCCCGACGACGTTACGGCTACCTGCACGGCGAGTCAGAACGCCGCCCAGTCGAGCCATCTCCGGATCACGGGCACAGAGGGCGAACTCGAACTCGACCCCGTGTTCTTCCCCGACGAACCGCGGAAGCTCCGGGTACGGCGCGGTGACGTCGATGCAACCCTCGATTTCGACCAGCGCAGCCAGATGACCGAGGAGTTCGATTACTTCGCCGACTGCGTGCTCTCGGAAACCGAACCACATCCGAACGGCGAGCACGGACTCGTCGACATGCGCGCACTCGAAGCCATCTACGAGGCCGGAGAGACCGATTCGTCGGTTTCGCTCTGAAACCGGTTCCTCACGGCACCGGTACCCCTACCACTCGGCGACGGAACCGTCGTCGTGACGCCAGACCGGGTTGTGCCAGTCGATCTCGCCGGCCTGTTCGCGGACGTACTCTTCATCGATCTCGATACCGAGCCCCGGCCCGTCGGGGATCTCGACGAACCCGTCCTCGTAGTCGAACACCGACGGATCGGCGAGATAGTCGAGCACGTCGCTTCCCCGATTGTAGTGGATCCCGAGACTCTGTTCCTGGATGTGCGCGTTGTGCGCGCAGGCATCGACTTGGAGACACGAGGCGAGCGCGATCGGGCCGAGCGGGCAGTGCGGCGCGAGCGCGACGTCGTGGGCTTCGGCCATGCTCGCGATCTTGTGGACCTCGGTGATGCCGCCGGCGTGTGAGAGGTCGGGTTGGATCACGTCGACGCCGCCGCTTTCGAGCAGGGGTGCGAAATCCGTCCGCGAGTAGTGGCGTTCGCCGGTCGCGATCGGTGTCGTCGTGTGGGTGGCAACCTCGGGGAGGAGGTCGTCGTGCTCAGGCAGGACGGGTTCCTCGATGAACATCGGATCGTGCGGTTCGAGCACCCCCGCGAGACGTTTGGCCATCGGTTTCGCGACCCGCCCATGAAAGTCGACGCCGATTCCGACCTCGGGACCGACCGCCTCGCGCACCGTTGCGAGCCGCTCGCCGACGGCCTCGATCGCGGCCGGCGATTCGACGCGTCGGAATTCGGCGGTCGCGTTCATCTTCAGCGCGTCGAACCCCGCGGCGACGCGCTCGCTGGCCGCCTCGGCGACGTCGCTCGGCCGGTCGCCGCCGACCCAGCTGTACACCTGCATCCGGTCCCTGACCGGGCCACCGAGCAGTTCGTGGACGGGCGCGTCGAACCCCTTCCCCTTGAGATCCCAGAGCGCCTGGTCGACGCCCGCGATGGCGCTCATCAGCACCGGTCCGCCACGATAAAAGCCGCCGCGGTACATCGCCTGCCAGTGGTCCTCGATCGGGTCGGGATCCGCGCCGAGAAGGTGGCTCTCGAACAGTTCCTCGACGGCCGCTCTGACCGTGTGTGCCCGCCCCTCGACGACGGGTTCGCCCCAGCCGACGCGCCCGTCGCTCGTCTCGACGCGGAGAAACAGCCAGCGCGGCGGGACGGCGAACAGTTCGTAGTCGGTGATCTCGCTCATGGGATGGATGGTGGCGACCGGCTGAAAAGCACACCGAGTCGCTACAGCTGCGGCTCGACGGTTTCGGCGTCGAGATTGCGGTTGTGCAGCGCCTCGCCGGTTTCGGCGTCGAACAGGTGGATCGCGTCCTCGGGAAGCCGTGCGATCACCGGTTGGCCCGCCTCGATGCGGCGTAGCCCGCCGATGGTCGCCACGAACGTCCGTGATTCGTCCATGTCCAGTTCCGCGGCGCTCTCGTCGCCCTCGAAGGCGAGATAGACGTTGTTGTCGCTGCCGACCGGTTCGACCACGTCGACCACCGTGCGGAAATCGTGCTCATCCTCGACTGCGTCGACGAGTTCGATATCCTCGGGACGGACGCCGAGGGTCACGTCGATCGCGTCACCGAGATCCGCACGAATCTCCTCCGAAAGCGAATACTCGAAGTTCTCGCCGACGAGTCGTCCGTTCTCGACTTCCATCTCGAAGAAGTTCATCGACGGCTCGCCGATGAAGCCCGCGACGAACCGGTTTGCGGGTTCGTGGTAGGCCTCCAATGGTGTGGCGACCTGCTGGAGTCGCCCGTCGTCGAGGATGGCGATGCGGTCGCCCATCGTCATCGCCTCGGTCTGGTCGTGGGTCACGTAGACCGTCGTCACGCCGAGATCCTCCTGCATCCGCTGGAGTTCGGTCCGCATCTGCGAGCGCAGTTTCGCATCCAGGTTCGACAGCGGTTCGTCCATCAGGAACACCGACGGACTGCGGACGATCGCACGCCCGAGCGCGACGCGCTGTTGCTGGCCACCCGATAACTCGCCGGGTTTGCGGTCGAGTAATCCTCCGATCCCCATCATCTCGGCGGTGGATTCGACCTGTGTCCGAATCTCGTCGTCGGGCATGTCCGTGCTCTCTTCGAGCCCGAAACTCATGTTCTCGCGCACGGTCATGTGGGGATAGAGCGCGTAGCTCTGGAACACCATTGCAATGTCGCGGTCTGCGGGCTGGCGGTCGTTGATCACTTGGTCGTCGAGACTGATGGTGCCCGACGAGACGGATTCGAGACCCGCGATCATCCGCAGCGTCGTGCTCTTCCCACAGCCGGACGGTCCGACGAGGACGATGAACTCGCCGTCGTCGATGTCGAACGAGGCGTCGTCGACGGCGACGATGTCGTTCCCGCCGTCGTCGAAGCGTTTGGTGACGCCGTCGAGTCTCAGTTCGGCCATTCGGTACCTCCGGTCGTTCGAGATGTGTTTTCGGTCATTGGTATCTACGTCCGTCCGGCGACACCACGCGCGAACTGGTCGCCGAAGATGATGAAGACGAGCAGCGTCGGCAGCGCAGTCAGGAACGCGCCGGCCATCCGCAGCCCGAAATCGACGCCTTCGAGGCTCGCACCCAGTCCCACGAGCGAGAGGGTCACCGGGGCCGACGGTCCCGTGCCCCCGACGAGGATCAGCGCGAACAGCAGTTCGTTCCAGATCTGCGTGAACTGGTAGATCAGCACCACCGCGAACATCGGTCCCGACAGCGGCAGAATGATGCGTCGATAGATCTCGAAGACGCCCGCGCCGTCGAGGCGCGCCGCCTCGACCATCTCCTCGGAGAGGCCCATGTAGTAGCCCCTGAACAGCACCGTCGAGATGGGGATGCCGTAGGCGGTGTGCGTGACGATCAACTCGATGAGATCCGCGTGATACGGCTCGAACAGCGGCAGTGCCCACAGCGGCGACAGCATCTCCTCGAGCGGTATCATCGACCAGAACTGCGACAGCGGTACCAGCACGGCCTGATACGGGATGAACACGCCGGCGACGAACAACGCGAAGATCGGTACCTGCCCCTTCCAACTGATCTGTGTCAGACCGTAGGCCGCGAGGCTGCCGAACAGCGCACCGAGCACCGTCGCCGGAATCGTCATCACGAGGCTGTTGACCAACCCCGACGAGAGCGTGTCGAACGCCGCCATCCAGTTTTCGAGGGTGAACCCACCCGGTCCAGGCGGGAGATACGGCGCGGTGCCGACGACCGCCTCGTCGGTCTTGAACGACGTGACGAGACCCGCCTCGATGGGAATCAGGAAGTAGACGGCGATGACCGCGAGCAGCGCGTACAGGAGGATGCGTCCCCTGCCGATGGCCGCGCGGAGGTCGCCCGTCGACGAGCGGGGACTCGTCGACGATCCGCCGTCGGTCGCGGCGGTTTCCTGACTCATAGCGCACCCCGGCGGTGCTGGCTGTAGAGATACGGGATGACGACGAGCAGCGCGAGGACGTAGAGCACGATGGCAATCGCCGAGCCGTACGCCCAGTTCTGGTTCGAGTACGCCTCACGAACCATCAGCGTCGCGAGGATGTCGGCCCCCGCAGCGGGCCGGTACTGGCCGAACAGCGCGTAGAGGAAGTCGAACGCTTTGAGCGCGGCGATCATCAGCACCACGAGTGCGCTGATGACCGACCCCCTGAGCTGGGGGATGATGACCCGCCAATACATCCTGATCGTGCTCGCGCCGTCGATGCGCGCCGCCTCGAAGTGCTCGTCGGGAATCGCCTGCAACCCGGCGAGAAAGACCACCATCGCGTAGCCGCTGAATTGCCAGACCAGCGCGAAGATGACCGCCCCGAGCACGAGCTGTGGATTGCCGATCCAGTCCGGGCGCAGTCCGACGACGCCCACGACGGAGTTGACGATGCCGTTATCGATGTCGTACATCCACGCCCAGAGCTGGGCGGTCACGACGAACGAGAGACTGAACGGTAGCAGGTACAGCGTCCGGAACGTGTTCTGGAATCGCAGCGTCCGGTCGAGCAGGATCGCGAGCACCAGCCCGACCACGAGACAGAGGATCGTGAACGCGACCAACAGGACGAACGTGTTGCGCGCGGCGTTGATGAACGCCTCGCTCCCGAGGAGGTCGACGTACTGCTGGAAGTCGAGCGCGGAGTAGTCCGGACTGCCGAACCCCTCCATGTCCGTCAGCGAGATGAGGAAGTTCCAGCCGATGGCCCCGTAGACGAACAGCCCCATCAGCAAGAACGGCGGCAGCCAGAACGGGAGCGAGCCGACGAACCGGCTGTTGCGCAGCGAGCGCAGCCGACTCGACGATCCCGTGTCGGCCGAGCCACGGCTCACGGTCGCCCCGCCATCGGTACGAACCGCGGTCTCGGCGTCGGAGTCGCCCGTGAACCGGGCGCGGAGATCGCCGAGCCGCGAGCGGACCGACCGTCGCACGCTAGTTCGATCCGGAGACGGCATCGAGCATCCCCTTGGTTGCGGAATCGAGGTTCCCCGAGCCGAGGAACTCGTTGGTGATCACGCCGTCGATGTCCGAGTGGACGTCGGGCAACACCGCGAGTCCGTGGGCGATGGTCGGCGGCTTGTGCGAGACGCTGTTGTAATCCTTGATGGTCTGGGTGAGATACGGGTCGAACTTGTCGGTCGGGGCGTCGGTGCGCGGCGGGATCGACCCCTTGTACTGGTTGAACGCGACCTGCGCCTCGGTCGTACCCACGTACGAGAGGAACGTCTTCGCGGCCTCCGGTGCCGGTCCGTCGGCGGGGAACGGGAACGAATCGAGGTGCATCCCGTACATGTCGTCGGTGCCCGGGAAGGAGACGTTGTTCCAGTCCTTCTCGTACTCGAAATTCTTCTGGTTGCGGTAGGAGCCGGCGACCCAGTTGCCGTTGTGCATGAACGCCGCCTCGCCGTTCATGAGCTTCTGGTTGGCCTGCGTGAAGCCGATGCTCGAAGCGTCGTCGTTGATGTGGTCGAAGTAGTTCTGAACCGTTTTGAACGCCTTCCGAACGGCCTTCTCGTCGCCCTTGCCGTTGACGTAGTCCATGAAGCCCTGATAGCCGGCCTGGCCCTGCATGACGACTTCCCAGAGCTGGAGCGTCGTGAACGGTGCTTCGAGGCCCTGTGCCATGCCGACGGCGTCGGTGTTCTGCTCGACCGTCTTGAGTGCGGCCGTCAGATCGCTCGGTTTCGAGAAGCTCGACGGGTCGACACCGGCTTCCTCGACGACCGAGACGTTGTAAAAGAGATCGTTCATCCGGTGAGAGCCGATCGGTACTGCCACATATGGTCCGGAGCCGACGGATTTCGAGCTCTCGCCGACCTGCGAGTAGGTCTTTGCCTCCTTCGAGTAGTTCTGCTTGAGGTCCTTGGTCCAGACGTCGTTGCTGACGTCGCCGAGAAGCCCGGCGCTGGTGAACTGGACGAGGTTGTTGCCGGGCCAGTCGGCCCACGAACTGGGGAGGTTGCCGTTCTGTGCGCGGTTCGAGATGGTCGTATCGAGATTTGTATTGCCGCCACCACCGATGGCCTGGAAGTCGGTGTTGACGTCGGAGTGGGCTTTCTCGAACTTCTTGATGAGGTTGTTGATGGCCTTCTTGCCGTCGCCGCCGGTCCAGCCGTGAAGGACCTGTAGCTCGCCACCACCCGACGAGCCGCCACCGCTGCTGTTGTTCCCGCCGCTGCCGTTCCCGCCGCCACCGCTACCACCGACACAGCCAGCCAGACCGGCCATGGCGGCGGCGCTCGTTGCCGCTGTGCCCTTCAGATACCTGCGCCGCGAGTAGCTCGATTCGGAGTCGGACATCGTTCCCTTCGAAAACCGAAACGAACTATGATATAGCTTTCGACGGGCGAAGGAGCCTTGCCGGCTATCGGTTTTGTGGCTCGGTTTCGGGACGAAACGAACCTTCGACGAGTCGGACGATGGTACCGTGGCTTGGATGCTACGCTCGCGCAAATAGTGGAGATCGGCGATTTGCTGGCTCGATTTCGCTTCGCTCAGTCGAACGCCGTGGAACGGTGTTCCACGAGCTCGATGCGGCTACGCCGCATCGAACAGTTCCTCGCCCTCGACCATATGCTCGGAAACGGTATTCATATCGAGTGTCAGTCCCAGCCCCGGTTGCTCGGGGATCTCGATCGCGCCCTCGCTGATGACCGACTCCTCGACGAGGTCCGCCCACCAGCCGAGCTGATAGGAGTGATATTCGACGGCCAGCGAGTTCGGGATGGCCGCACCGACCTGTGCGCTCGCCATCGTTCCCACCGGGGAGGCGACGTTGTGCATCGCCACCGGCACGTAGTAGCTGTCGGCCATGTCCGCGACCTTTCTCGTCTCGCGCATCCCGCCCATCTTCGGGAGATCCGGCGCGACGACGTCGACGGCCTGCTCTTCGAGGAGGCGGCGGTAGCCGTGCTTGCGGTAGACGTTCTCGCCGGCGGCGATCGGGGTGGTCGTACTGGCCGTGATCTCGCGCTGGACGTCGTGGTTCTCCGGCGGAACGGGGTCTTCGAGCCACCACACGTCGAGGTCTTCGATGGCCCGCGCGATGCGTTTGGCGCTGCCACCAGTGAAGGCCCAGTGACAGTCGAAGGCGGCGTCGGCCCGCCCATCCAACCGTTCCGTGACGGTCCGAACGATGTCGACCTTGTGCTCGATTTCGGGGTTTCGGAGGTGGCGATTCGCTTTGTCTTTCTCGTGGCCCGACGGCACGTCGAGGTCGAACTTGAGCGCGTCGTAGCCCAACTCCTCGACGACGCGCTCTGCCTCGTCGGCGTTCGACTCGGGATCCGCCTCCTCGCCGGCGTGACAGTCACAGTAGACGCGCACCGAATCGCGGTACTTTCCACCGAGGAGTTGATAGGCCGGTAGTTCGAGGATCTTGCCCGCGAGGTCGTGCAGCGCGATCTCGATGCCCGAGATGGCGGTCACGACGGTGCCCCCGATCGACCCCTCGCCGGACATCTTCTGGACCAGATGTTCGAACAGACGGTCGATGTCGAGGGGGTTCTCGCCCATCACGAAGGGTTTCATCCGGGCGATGATTTCCGGCACGCCAGCGCCCCAGTAGGCCTCGCCCGTGCCGACGATGCCCGCGTCGGTGTACACTCGCACCAAAGTCCACGGGAAGTTGCCGTCGACCATCGTCGTCTGCACGTCGGTAATCTCGACGTCGCGCCCGCCGCCGCGTTTCGCTCTGACGCCCATCGTCCCCGACGAGAGGTCGCGCATCGTGTACTCGGCGTTCGGATCGTGTAGGTCGGCGTAATCAATGCCCATACGTGGAAATTCACTCGCGTGCTAATAAAACGGCGACACTCCGGTCGGTGGTAGCGGTGGCCGTGTCAGGCCGGGAACAACGTCGAGAGAACGAGCACCGAAAGCAGGCCCATGACCGAGATGATCGTCGTGAGCACGGTCCACGTTTTGAGGGTTTCTGCCTGTGTCAGCCCGCCGATTTCCTTGACGATCCAGAAGCCGCTGTCGTTGTACCACGAGAAGATGAGTCCGCCGGCACCGATCGCCGCCGCGACGTACACCGGGCGCGCGCTCGCTTGCTGGAGAAGCGGCGCGACGATGCCGGCGGTCGTCAGGAGTGCAACGGTGGTCGATCCCTGCACGATTCGCACGGCGGCGGCGATAACCCACGATGTGACGATGAGTCCGAGACCGACGCCCGAGAGGATGCCGGCGATGTATCCCCCGACGCCGGCTGCGGCCAACATCGCGCCGAACGCGCCGCCGGCGGCAGTGATGGCCGCGATGTTCCCGCCGGTTCTGAGCGCGCCGGTGAGCTCCTCGGACCATTCGTCCCTATCGACGCTGGTGAGTCGATAGTAGGTTATCGCTGCGGCGAGCGCGGCGACGGTCAGCGCGACGTTCGAATCGCCGATGAACGACGTGACCGCGTTGAGCGTCTCGTTCCCCCCGAAGAACGTACTGGAGATCGTCTGCGCGCCGATGAGCACCACGGCGAGCGCGATCGGCAGCGACGCCTCGAACAGGCCCGGCAACTCGTCTCTCGAACGGGTCGCGAGTTCGGTGAGTTCCTCGCCCGAGGTGTCGATCGAATCACGCAACGGGATGTCGAGCCGGCGGTTGATCCAGTGTCCGTAGAGGATACCGCCGACGATGGACGACGGGATCCCGATGGTGATGCCGACGACGATGAGCAATCCGAGATTGATGCCGAGTTCGCTCGCTACCGCGAGCGGTCCCGGTGTCGGCGGGACGAACGCGTGCGTGGTCGCGGCGCTCGCGCCGATGGCGACGATAAAGAGGGTGTAATTTTTCCCAACGCGGGCACGCATCGACCGCGCGAGCGGCGCGAGGAGGTAGAACACGTTGTCGAAGAACACAGGAATGGAGAGCACGAACCCGCTGCCGAACAGCGCGAGATACGACGAGTCCTCGTCGGTAAAGCGCTCGAACCCGCGAACGATCCTGACCGCCGCGCCGCTTTCCATCATCGTCTTGCCGATGACTGCGGCCATCAAGATCGGGATGCCGATGCCGGTCATCCCCTCACCGAAGGCGGTCGCGACCCGCGAGGCGACCTCTCCCAACGGGATTTCGGCTGTGACGACGCCGACGGTGAACGCGGCGATGACGAGTCCGATGAACGGGGGCACGTCGAACTGGACGAGCAGGAGGACCACAACCACGAGTCCGACGAGAAACGCTACCGCGGGGTCGTACTGGCCGAACAGGAGTGGTATGGAGTGATACGACACACCACTAGTAGATCCACATCCGAGGTAATAATCTTTCCATATATTGGAATAATAACCGTGGATACTACCAAACGTACCGGTGGTGAAACGGAGCAAGAACACGCCTTCAGTGACGGTACTGACTCACAGATATCAGTCGAGCGCAGTCAGCCGGTTGAGTGCGTAGATGATGCGCAGGATCGCGGCGGCCTCGCCGCGGTCGAAGACGAGTTCATCAGTTCGAATAACGTGGTCGAGCACCGCCCGCGAGGCGTGGTCGGGCGCGGCGGCGATCCCTTTTCCATCGGCGGCCCACTCCATCACGCGCAGGTCGGACTTCGAATCGCCCATCACGAGCGCGAACGGGTCGTCCACTCCAAGGACCTCGAAGGCCGCCTCGACGCCGACGACTTTGTTCAACTCTAGACTGCCGACCTCGGCGGCGTCGGCCTCGTAGTAGGCGACGTCGATGCGCTCGAAGACCTCGGTGAGCGCCGCCGGCAGTTCCGCCGAATCGCGTTTCGGGAGTTCGCCGCGACGTTCGAGCACGCCACGGATTTCGGGGTCGACTGCGGCGTAGAAGGTCCGCGCCCACTCGCTGCCGTCCTCAACGTCAGTTTCTTCCGCAACGACCGTGCCGAGCAGGTCAACGAGATAGCAGAGCGCCCGGTCGATGATGTCCCTCGCCTCCCGACTCCCGGTCTCGGCGTTCGGCTTCAGGGTGACGTTGAACTCGTTGCCTTGCAGGTGACAGCCCGCCCGAATCCCGTCGGGAGCCTCGGGCAGTACGCGCGAACGCAACCCGTAGAAGACGTTCTGCATCCCCTCGTCGAGGCGCTCGTAGAGCAACTTTTTGGTGTCCGTGCCGTGACCGGGCGTGAACGCGCCGGTGCCGGCCTCGTAGACGATGCTGAGAGTTCCCGAGTGAACGAGTTCACTGCCGAGACCCTGAATGGCGAATCCTTTCACGTTTTCGAGGGTTTGGCCGGTACAGATGACGATCGGCACTCCCTCCTCGTGGAGTTCGGTCAGGTAATGGAGCGTCTCGCGAGGGATCTCGTTGTCCGTGCCGCCAGCAGAACGGAGGGTCTCGTCGACGTCGAGCACGAGGACGTTCACCCCGCGACCGTGTTTCGTCAGGAGGTCGAGCGCCGTAAAGGCCTCCTCGCGGGTCGCGTGGGCGGCGACCTCACAGAGGGTTTCGCCGTGATCGAAGGCGTCTCGAATCTCCCCCTTTCGCCTATCGAGTTCGGTGTCGATCGCCTGGTACTGTTCGAGCGCGACGCGCGAATCGACGGGTGGAAAGACGTCGACGAACCGCTGATGGTCGCGCAAACCATCGGTGTCGAACGACTCGTAGAGGTCGTAGAGCAGGTCGTAGCGGTCCATGCGTGCGGACGGAGCCGCGCGCATAAGCGTGTGCCGGCGGCTTGGTTGGAGAGTTAGAGCAATCCTTCGGCACGAAGCGTGGCTTCGAGCTGTGACTGCTCCCCGTCGTCCATCCCCTGTAGCGGACTCCGCAGCGTGCCGGCGTCGAACCCGCGCAGCGAGAGCGCGGCCTTCACGCCGGCCATGTACGGCCCGCCCTTGAACGCCTCGCGCACGCGATAGAGGCTGCTCTGGCACTCGCGGGCGTGCTCGATATCGCCCGCCGCGTAGGACTCGTGGAGGTCGACCAGCAGTTCGGGGAAGGCGTTCGCCACCGCGCTCACGCCGCCGGTACAGCCGACGAGACGACCCGGCAACTGGAGCGAGTCCGACCCGGCCAGAAAGGCGAGGTCGGAATGTTCGTCGATGGCGCGGCTGAGCCACGGTACGTCCTTGCTCGAATCCTTCAACCCTGCGATGGCGTCGATGTCGGCGAGCGCGTCGAGCGTCGCGTGGCCGAGCGCGTTGCCCGTTCTGGAGGGGATGTGGTAGATGTAGAGCGGGCAGTCCACGGCGTCGGCGACGTGGCGGTAGTGTTCGACCGTTCCCGTCTCGTCGAGCGGGTAGTAGTAGGGCGTGACGACCACGATGCCGTCCACGCCGGCGTCAGCGGCGCGTTCGGCGCGCGCGACGGTGTGGCGGGTGCTCGGCGCGCCGACGCCCGCGATGACGGGCACTTCGCCGCCGACTTCGTCGACGACCGCCTCGACGACACCGATCTGTTCGTCGGCGTCGAGCAGGGCGAACTCGCCGTTCGTCCCGAGCGGGAAGACGCCGTGGACGCCCCGGTCGACGACGAAGCGCGCGTGGGCGGCCGTACTCTCGTAATCGACCGATTCGTCGTCGGCGAAGACGGTCACCGTCGGCGGGATGACGCCCCCGAGATCGAGCGGGTCCGCGCTGGCGGTCGCGTCGTAACTCATGGCTCCCCGTTCTCGGCGGGCGGGTATAAACGGTCCGGGGACGGATTCCACAACGACTACAACCCCACTCGCGTAGGTCGAGCCATGACTGACGTGCTCGCGCTCGGCGAGACAATGGTGCTATTCGGCCCCGAGGAGTCGGGTCCAATGAAACACCAGCAGACATACAAAAAGAGCCTCGGCGGGGCCGAGAGCAACGTCGCCATCGCCCTCTCGCGGCTCGGTAACGATGTGGCCTGGCACAGCAAGCTCGGTGCGGACCCACATGGCGAGTACGTCAACTCCTTCGTCCGCGGCGAGGGCGTCGATACCTCGACTGTGAAATTCACCGAGGACGCCCCGACGGGCCTCATGTTCAAGGAGCGCCGCGCGCTCGGCGAGAGTTCGGTGTACTACTATCGGCACGGCTCGGCCGCGAGCACGATGACGCCCGCCGATCCTGTCCCTTATACACATCTGACGCTGCCGACGATATGCAGTGTTTAGATCTCGGTGGTCCGCGTATCACTAAAAAAAAAATAAGTCTAGAACAACCAGATACCAGTTGTATCTTA